>NZ_RPSE01000282.1:0-8442 GCF_003949955.1 Streptomyces sp. WAC05292 | reverse complement strand
CGGCCGTCCACCCCTGCTCCCCGAGCCACCCCGCCGTCCGGTCCGCCGGGGTGGCTCGGGGAGCAGGGGTGGACGGCCGCTCCCGGCCCGGCCAGCCGCCGGACGAGCTCCGGGTCGCCCGCCCAGGCCACCCGGTGGCCCCGGGCGGCCAGTTCGGACGCCACCCCGACCAGCGGGTTGACGTGCCCGACGAGCGGAGGCACCACGAAGAGGAAGGCGCTCACCGGGCGCGCACCCCCGGCCCGACGGCAGCCGGCCGCCGGTCCGCCACCGCGTGCGGGGTGTGGCGGCCGACCCAGTCGAGGACGGCGTCCCGCACCCGCGCCGGCGCCTCCACCAGGACCGAGTGGCTCAGCCCCGGCACCAGTTCCGCGGTGCAGTGCGGCAGCAGCGCGCGCATCCGGGGCGCCTGCTCGGCGAGGTCGGACTCCGCCCCGTACAGGGCGAGGACGGGGCAGCGCAGGGTCCGGATCGCCGCGTCGTCGAGCACCGGGCTGGCCGGGATGTCCGCGGCGATGCTGGTGTCCCGCACGAGCCGCCCGGCCGCCTTCGCCAGGCGGGCGGTGTGCCCGCCGTGGTGGGCGGCGATCCAGGCGAGCGCCGCGCCCTCGTCGGCGGTCATCTCGTGGCGGACCCGCTCCAGCAGGCCGGCCAGCTTGGCCGCCCACGCGGCGGTCGCGGGCTCCGACTCCACCGCCACCAGGCCGGCCACCCGCTCCGGGCGCCGCAGCGCGTACGCGAACGCGACCGTCCCGCCGTACGAGTTGCCCACCAGGTGCACCGGCCCCCGCACCCCCAGCCCGCACAGCACGGCGTCCAGGTCGTCCGCCGCGTCGTCGAGCCCGTACCCGCGGGCCGGGCGCTCGCTGCGGCCGTGGCCCCGCTGGTCGTACATGACGACGTCCAGCCCGGCCGCGGCCAGCGCCGGGGCCACCGTGAAGTAGTAGCTGGCCAGGCTGTCGGTGAGCAGCCCGTGCACCAGCACCACGGTGGCCCGGGCGGGACGGCCGTCCGGCGGCGCCAGGCGCTGCACGTGCAGCCGGACCCGCCCAGTGTCGAGGACGGTCACCGCGTCCCCACCCCGTCCGCGGCCCTCAGGCACCGGCGGATGTGGTCCACGAGCCGGCCCACGTCCAGCTCGATGATCTCCTCCAGGTCCAGGCCGGCGACGAACTCGGCGAAGTTGACCGCGCCGCCGTAGCGCTCCTCCAACAGCCCGGCGAGCGTCACCAGGTCGATGCTCTCCAGTTCGAGATCGGCGCCGAAACGGGTGCGCATCGTGACCTCGCCCTCCTCCACCTCGTAGCCCTCCAGCACCTGTCGGATCATGGCGGTCAGCTCGGCGAGCACCTCCGCCTCGTCGGCCCCCTCGGACGTGCCGGGCCCGCTGGTCGTCACCCTTCGCTCCCCTCGTCACGGTCGGCGCCCGGCCCCGGCGGATCCGGGTCCGGGCCGGTCGTCCACGCCACGACGTACGCGCGCGGCGGCAAGCCCGGAGGGTTGGCCACCTCCGTGCAGCCGACCCGGTACACGCCGTACGGGCCCTGCGGCGCGCCCGGTGCGTCCGGCTGGTCGGAGGCGTCCGCGCGGCGGCGGACGCGGACCGTCAGCCGGTCCGGCTCCGCCGCCGTCACCTCGATGTCCCGGGGCCGGCCGCGCAGTCCGGTGCCCTCCGCCTTGGCGACGGCCTCCTTGGCCGCCCAGAACCGGGTGAACCACACCTCCGGAGCCTCCGCCGAGCCGGCCCGGCAGGCCGCCAGCAGGGCCAGCTCCGCCGTCCCGAACACGGTCGCCGCGGTCGCACCGCCCGGCTCGGCGATCTCCTCGATGTCGATGCCCGGCCCCGGTCCCGGCCCGCCCGGGGCGTCCGCGGCGCGGGCGAGCGCCACGCCCGCCTCGGCCCGGTGCGCCACCGACACCCGCAGCGGAGGCAGCGCGCGCCCGTACCGGCCCGTGACGCGGGGCCGCCCCGACGGCTCGTTCTCCACGAGGAGTTCGGCGGGGAAGACGGGGCCCTCCCCGGCCTCCCACAGCAGGCGGCGCACCGCGTCCTTCGCCGCGATCCGGCCCAGCAGCCACTGCCGGCGGCCGCGCGGCGGCCGGGCGGCGTACGCGGCCCGTTCCGGCCCGCCCAGGGCGTTCCGCATGATCAGCTCGCGGGAGGCGAGGTCGGGCCAGCGCTCGAACACCAGCGACCAGCCGCCGGGCCCGGCCACCGAGAGGGTGTGGCGCTCGGGGAAGCGCTCCACCGGCCGGGTGTGGGGATCGTTGTCGAAGCGCCGGTCCTGCCATCCCGAAAGCTCCGCCCACACCCGGCCCGCCACCATCAGCACGGCGTCCGCCTCCAGCACGGCGTCCGTGAGGGACGTGATCCGCACCGTGCACTCCACCGGGGTGCCGGGCCGCGGGTCCGGGCCGTGGAACCGCATCTGCCGCACCCGCACCGGGAAGACGACGGTCCGCTCGGTCCGCGTCGCCATGATCCAGTAGCCGAGGACCTGCCCCACGTTGTCCAGCAGCCCGCCCGGTGCGGCCGGCACCGTCAGGACGGCCCGCACGTGCCGGTCGCCGATGGCGGTGAGCCGGCTCATCCCCCGGTATGCCGGGCCGTGGAACATCCAGCGCTCCCGGTACACCTCCTCCGCGGTGTGGTCGGGCACGCGCTCGCCCGCCGGGTCGGCCGGCACCGCGGCCGGCGGTTCCGCCGGCCACCGGCCGGCCAGCTCCACCACGGCGCGGGCGTGCGGCCCGAACTCCACCGCCACCCGGTCCGGGCCGCACGGGGTCACCGCGACCGGGACGTCCACCGGCTCGGCGGCCGTCAGCCACCGGTCGAAGCACGCGTCGTGCACCGCCACCGCCGCCCGCCCCGGAGCGGCGCGCTCCGCGGCCGCCTTCATCAGCGCCACGATCGTCGTCGCCGGCACCACCGGCCACCGGTCCGCCACGTCGGGCCAGTCGGCGCGCTGCGGGAAGAAGCAGTGGTCCAGCAGGTACGGCATCTGCTCCACCGACACCCGCACCGTCTCCCGGCGCGCGGCGGGCACCGCCGGCGCGCGACGGCGTACGCGGGGGCCCGGCCGTCCGGCGCCGGCGAGCAGCGCGGCCGCGGTCTGCGCCGTGCGCGCCGTCTCGTCCAGCAGCGCCGACAGCTCGGCGGCCACGGCCCCGCCGGCCGCGGATCCCGCAGCCGCAACCGCCCCGGGGGACGGGTGCGGTGCGAGGGGCGTACGGGCCGACGGGGGCAGCGACACCAGCGCTCCGCCGAGGTCCAGCCGGACCGAACGCCCGCCGCGCGCCCCGGCGGCGCCGGGACGTGCCGGGCCCTGCGACCCGCCCTCCGGCGCGTCCACGGCCCCGGGGCGCGTGGCGGCGCCGGCCGTCCACAGCGCGGCCGCCACCCGCCGCAGCTGCGCCAGACCCCCGCGCCGCGGCGAGTTCGCCGCGACGACCAGGTGGTCGCGTCCCGCCAGGCAGTCCCCGACCAGGGAGCCGAGCTGTCCCGGGCCCGCCTGGACGAAGACGCGGAAGCCGGCCTCGTACAGGGAGCCGGTGAGGAGGCGGAAGCGGACCGGCTCCAGCAGGTGGCGTACGAACAGCTCGCGCACCCCCGCCGCGTCGGCCGGGAACGGCCGGCCCGTCGTGCCCGACCAGACCGGGGTGTGCGGGGTGCGCAGCGGCAGCCGCTCGGCGGCCTCCCGGAAGGGGCCGATGCACGGCGCGAGCATCGGCGTGTGGAATCCCGAGCGGAACGGCAGCGTCCGGACCAGGACGCCGCCGGCGCGCAGTTCGGCGGCGAAGCGCTTGACCGCGTCGGGCGGCCCGCACACCATGCTTTGGCCGGGCGCGTTGTCGTGCGAGAGGACCACCCCCGGGTGACCGCCCCCGGCCAGCCGTTCCGCCACCCGGTCGGCGTGCGCGCCGACGGCCGCGTACGCCAGGTCGGCCGCCCGGACCGCCTCCGGGTCGAGGGCGGCCATGAACGCGTCCACCGCCTCCTCCTCGTACAGTCCGCCCGCGGCCATGGCCGTCCACTCGCCGACGCTGTGTCCGGCGACCGCGTCCGGTACGGCCCCGATGCGGCGCAGCGCGGCGTCGAGGAGGCGCCCGACGGCGACGACGCCCAGCCCGTGCCGGCCGAGCCCGCCCGCGGGCGGGCCGGACGGGGCCGGCGGACGGGGCAGGCCGAACCGGTCGGCGACCTCGTCGACGCGCGGGGCGAACTCGGCTTCCAGGCCGGGGAAGAGGAACACCGTCCTGCCGGGCCCCGGGGCGGCCGCCCCGAGGAGGGGGCCGGGGCGGAACCAGACGTCGCCGCGCCCGTGCCACGGCTCGCCCCTGGCGACGGCCCGCCGCGCCAGGTCCAGCCGCTCGGGGGAGGGCCCGACGACGGCCAGCCGCACCGGGCCCGCCGGTGCGGCGTCGCCCGGCCCCGGGACGCGTGGCGCCCCGTCGGGCGCGTCGAGGAGGCGGGCGAGGCCCTCGGGCGTCTGTGCTGCCAGGAGCAGGACGCTCTCCGGCTCGTCGACCACCGTCCGCGCGCGCGGCCGCGGCGGGACGGGGAGGGCGGCCGCCGGGGCGGCGGCGGCCTGTTCGAGGACCACGTGCGCGTTGATCCCGCCGAAGCCGAACGCGTTGACCCCGGCCCGGCGCGGTCCGCCGCCCGGCCCCTCCTCCCACGGCGCGGCCTGCGCGAGCGGGCGGAAGCGCGTCCCGGCCAGCGCCGGGTGCGGGTCCTCGCAGTGCAGGGTCGGCAGCAGCACACCGTGGTGGACGGCCAGCGCCGCCTTGACGAGCCCGGCGATCCCCGCGGCCGGCATGGCGTGCCCGATCATGGACTTCACGGATCCGAGCACGGGCCGGCCCGGCCCCCGCGAGGTGTCGGGCGGGCCGAACACCTCACGCAGGGTGGCGAGTTCGGCGGCGTCGCCGGCCGGGGTTGCCGTCCCGTGCGCCTCCAGCAGCCCGAGGGAGCCAGGCGCGGCCGGGTCGAGGCCGGCGGCCCGCCAGGCCGCCCGCACGGCCCGTACCTGGCCGGCCGGATCCGGGTTCACCAGGCCGGAGGCGCGGCCGTCGCTGCTCACGCCCGTACCGCGGATCACGGCGTAGACGCGGTCCCCGTCGCGCTCCGCGTCCGCGAGGCGCTTGAGTACCACCACGCCCGTGCCCTCGCCGATGAGCAGCCCGTCCGCGCCGCGGTGGAAGGGGCGGATCCGCTCGCTCGGCGAGAGGGCGCGCAACTGCGAGAACACGCTCCACAGCGTGATGTCGTGGCAGTGGTGCACGCCCCCGGCCAGCATCACGTCACACCGGCCGGCGGCCAGTGCGGAGACCGCCTGGTCCACGGCCAGCAGCGACGACGCGCACGCGGCATCCACCGTGTACGCCGGCCCCCGCAGGTCCAGCCGGTTCGCGACCCGGGAGGCGGCCAGGTTCGGGACCAGCCCGATCGCGTCCTCCGGCCGGTCGGGGCCCAGCCGCTCGGTGAACGCCCGCCGTACCTGCTCCAGCCGGTCCGCGTCCAGCCCCGGCATCAGCTCGCCCAGTGTGTGCACCAGTTGCCGGGCGGTGCGGACGCGCTGGTCGAGGCGGACCAGCCCGGGCGTGAGGTAGCCGCCGCGCCCCAGGACGATCCCGACGCGCTCGCGGTCCGGCAGCCGGCCGGGCCCGCCGGCGTCGGCCAGCGCGTTCGCCGCCACGTGCAGGGCGATCAGCTGGTCCGGCTCCGTGGCGGGCACGGACGACGGCATCACCCCGAGGCGGGTGAGGTCCACCTCCGCGACGGCGTCCACGAACCCGCCGCGACGGCAGTACACCCGGTCGGCGCAGGCCTGCTCGGGCGCGCTGCCGGGGTGGTAGTAGGCGGCGTCCCAGCGGCCGGGCGGCACCTCCCCGACGAGGTCCGCACCGGCGCACAGGTTGCGCCAGTACGCGGCCAGATCGGGCGTGCCGGGCAGCAGCACGGACATGCCGGTGATGGCGACGGGCACGGCGGGCGTGCCCGCCCCGTACGGGGCCCGGGCCGGGGCGTCCACCGTCACCACTGCGATGCGGTCAGGACGACGGCCCGCTCCGCCGGGTCCCCCCACGCCAACTCCCGCAGCAGGGCCGGCGCCCCTTCCTCGGGGTCGATCAGGCGCACCCCCCGCCGGGCGTAGTGCCGGGCCAACTCCGGTACGACCATGCCGCCGTGGACGGGGGACGGGGCCCACGGCCCCCAGTGCACCGTCAGCGCCCGGCGCCCGGTGCGCGCCGCCCACGCCGCGCCGTACGCCTCCAGCGCGTCGTTGGCGGCGGCGTAGTCGGACTGGCCGCGGTTGCCGAGGACGGCGGCGATGCTGCCGAACAGTACGGCGAAACGCGGGCGTTCGCCCTCGGGGAGCTGCTCGACGGCCGCGAGGAGCGCGGCCGCGCTCTGCGTCTTGGTGCCGTGGACCCGGCGGAAGGACTCCGGCGACTTGTCGGCGATCAGCCGGTCCTCGACGATGCCGGCCGCGTGGACCACCCCGTCGATCCGCCCGTGCTCGGCGTGGATCTCCTTGACGGCCTGGAGGACGGCCGCCGCGTCCCGGCAGTCCACGCTGCGGTAGCGGGCCCGCCCCCCGGCGGCCCGTACGGCGTCCAGCGCGGCCGCGACCTCCCGCCCGGCCAGGACCAGGCCGGCGGCGCGCTCGACGTCCGCGGGCGAGCCGTACCGGCCGGTGCGGGCGAGGACGCCCCGCAGGGCCGCGCGGTCGGCCGCGGCGGCGGTCAGCGGGTCCTCCGGCCCGGCGGGGACGGGGGTCCGGCCGAGGAGCTCGACCCGGCAGCGGGCCGCGGCCGCGAGCGCGGCCACGCAGCGGGCGGTGATGCCGCGGGCGCCGCCCGCCACCACCAGGACGGCGTCCCGGTCCAACCCCAGTGCCTCCGCCTCCGCGGCGCCCTCCCCGGCCGGCCCCGCACCCCTGCCGGCGAGCGGCCCGAGCGGCGCCTCGACCAGCACCGGCGCGAACCGGCCGGCCGGCGTCCGCACCACGACCGGCTCGCCGCCGCCCTCGGCGACCTCCTCCAGCAGGGCCTCCGCGGCGCCTTCGGGTCCCGGCGCGGCACCCGCGTCGAGCACCACGCAGCGCACCACCGAGTCCGGATACTCGCGGGCGGCGGACCGCACCAGCCCGTCCACCCCGGCCGCCCGCAATCCGCGGCCTGCCTCCCGGGCGACGTACAGGCGCCGCGCACCGGCCCGCAGGGCCGCCCGTACGACGTCGAACCCGTCCGGGAGGAACGGCGGGCCTTCCGCCTCGCCGAGCGCGTCCAGTACGACGGCACCGTCGAGGGCGCCGCCCGCCGCGGCCGGTCCTGCGCCGCCTTCACCGGGTTCCCCCCGGAGGGCCCCCCGCGCGTCCAGCATCGCCGCCAGCCGGGCGGCCGTACCGCGCCATACGCCGGCCCCGTCTCCGAGGACCGCCCAGCGGGTGCCGGCGAGGTCCGGGGGCCCGGGCCGGGAGCCCGCGATCTCCGCCTGCACGACCCGGTACCGGCGCGGCGCGGCCACCTCGGGCTCGGGTGCCGCGTCGCCGGAGGCACGTCCGCCGGTGGCGGCGGGGACGCCGCCACCGGCCGCGGCGGGCGGGGCATTCCCTGCGGAAGCCCCGGCAGGGGATGCCCCAGCCGGGTGTGCGCTGCCGGAGGTGCCTCCCGCGGCCTGCGCCTGCCTGCGGGAGAGGCTGCCGGTCCCGGCAGGGGCGGCGCCGGTCGGGGGGCCGCCCGCTGCCGGGTGAGTCCCGGCGGCGGAGGCCGCGGCGCGGTGCGACGGCCCTCCGTCGCCGGGGGGAGGGCCGGATGCGGCCGCGGCCGCGGGGGCGCCGCCGGCCGGGTGGCCCGCCCCCGGGCCGGCCCCCGGCTCCTCCGCCGTGCCGGAGGTGCGGCCGGGCGCGCCTCCGGTCGGGCGGACGCCGGCGGGGACCGCGTCGGCGGCCGTCGCAGGGGAGGCCTCGGGGCCGGGCGCGGGGGAGGGCGCACGGGCGGCCAGCCAGGCGGCGATCGCGGCCGCGGTGCGCGCTCGCGCCAGTTCCTCCAGTTCCGCGTCGTCCAGCGCCACGGGCACGGCGGCGCCCTCGGGGGCGAGTCTGCGGGCGAGTTCACCGGCGATCTCGGCGCGCTTGATCGAGTCGACGCTCAGGTCGGCCTCCAGGTCGAGGTCCGGCTCCACCATGTCGAGGGGATAGCCGGTGCGTTCGGCGATCAGCTCCAGGACCGTCCGCAGGATCGTTTCGCCGGTAGGGGCCGAGGCCTGCGGCGACACCGCCCCGGGCGCTTCCGCCGCGCCGGCTGCCCGTTCGGGCGCCGCATCCTGCCCCGGCCCCCTGTCGACGCGGCCGCTGCCGGCTCCGGCGTCGGCCGTCCATCCGGGCCCGTTCTCCGGCAGCGGCTGGGGGAGGGGCCGGGGCAGCGGCAGGGGGT
>NZ_RPSE01000281.1:0-8446 GCF_003949955.1 Streptomyces sp. WAC05292 | reverse complement strand
GCGCGGGGCGGACCGGGGGCCCGGCGCCGGCCCGCGGCGCGGGGGGCCCCGCGGGTCGGCGCCCCCCGGCGGCGGCCAGGGGGGCCGCTGCCGGCGGGAGGGCGGGCCGCGTCGGCTGCCGCGGGCAGCCGGATCAGGCCGGCATCGGGCCGGCATCGGGCCCGCTGGCTGCCGCCGGTGGTCGGGAACGCGCGGGGCCCGCCGCGCCGCGGGCCGGTGTCGGGCACCGGGACCGCTGCGGGCGGGCGGCCGCGCGTCGGGCGGCGGCTACTTCTTCCTGTGCTTGCCGCGCATCTGCTCCCCCGCTTCGCGGGCGCGATCGTCGAGATCGGCGCGGGCCTCCTTGGCCTCGCCCCGGACCTGGTCCATCTTGCCTTCGGCCTGCATGCGCTTGTTGCCGGCGATCTTTCCGACGGCTTCCTTCGCCTTGCCCTTGGCCTGCTCCATCTTGCCCTTGTCAGCCATAGCGAACTCCTTGGGTCGGGAACTCCCCCGGCCATCAACCTAGGCGAAGCACCGCGGTCCTGCGCGGCGAGAACGGCGTGCGTGGCGGCCCGGCGGGCGGCGGGCGGGCAGACGGGGCCGGTCAGAACGCGTTGCGGCGGCGCAGCCGGAAGGGGCGGCCGTCCGGGTCGACGAGCAGGTGATGGGCGGGGGTCGCCAGGATCCGGGCGGGCGTCGACAGCTCGGGCGGCACGTACCGGCGGAGCCGCCCCGGCGGGCGCGGGCCGCGGCAGCCGCCGTCGTGCCAGGCGTCGAGGGCCGCGGCCGCGGCCGCGAACGCGTCGAAGGCGGCCACCGGGTCGCAGAGGGCGCCGTCGTCGGCGGGGTCGAGGTCGAGGTGCTCGCGGGAGAGTTCCAGGCGCAGCCGGCGGGCGAAGGAACGGGCGCCGTCGCCGAGGGCGCCCGGATCGGCGGGCGGGCGGCCGTCGGCGGTCTCGTCCAGGACGGCGCAGCTGAGTTCCGAATCGTGCGTCCAGGAGCGGAGGTTGATGTTGTCGGAGCCGATGGACGCCCACACGTCGTCGATGACGCAGACCTTGGCGTGGACGTAGACGGGGGTGCCGGCGTGGTTCTCCAGCGCGTACACCGCGACGCGGTCGCCGCCGGCCCGGCGCAGCCCGTTCAGGGCGGTGATGCGGCCGATGAGGTTCATCGGCAGGGTCAGCCGGCCGTCCTGTTCCGGGAGGGCGGGGATGACGGCCGCCAGCCGA
This sequence comes from Streptomyces sp. WAC05292, assembly GCF_003949955.1. Classification (NCBI taxonomy): domain Bacteria; kingdom Bacillati; phylum Actinomycetota; class Actinomycetes; order Kitasatosporales; family Streptomycetaceae; genus Streptomyces; species Streptomyces sp. WAC05292. Next base: position 7,232 of record NZ_RPSE01000281.1, on the reverse strand, counting down.
AGCCCGGGGTGGGCCCGCAGGGCCTGCGCGAAGCAGTCGACGACCCGCGGCGACCACAGGTACTGGTCCTCCAGGTAGATCAGGGCGCGGGCCCGCCGGACCGCTTTGAGGTAGCCGCGGGCGATGCTGCGCTCGCCGTCGCGGGCGAAGGCGTATCCGCCGAACAGCCGGTTGGGGTAGGTGCGCAGCACCTGCACGGTGTGGGAGCCGCACGGTTCGGGGTCGGGGGGCTGCGGCGGCAGGCCGTCGGCGTGGGTGTCCTCGCGGTGCGCGCGCGCCCGCAGGCGGGTGAGGGGGCTGCGGCTCAGGGGTGCCGGGTCCTCCCAGCGCTCGCGGAAGACGGTCTCCAGGTCGCCGACGACCGGCCCGCGCAGGGCGAGCTGGACGTCGTGCCAGGGGGGGTTCGCCCCGTAGGCGTCGGCCATGCGGAGGGCCTGGGGGTCGCCGCCGTGGGCGGCGTCGTCGTTGCGGCTGCGGCAGAGGTCGATGCCGCCGGCGTACGCGATGTCGAGCCAGGGGCGGCCGGGGTGGCGGAGCACGAGGAGCTTCTGGTGGTGCGAGCCGCCCGGCCGGACCCGCATGTCCAGGAGGCATTCGCCGCCGGCTGCCTCGATCTCCTCGCCGAGGTGGCGGTTCTCCGTCTCGCTGAACTGGAAGCGGTCCAGGTGCGAGCGCCACACCAGGCCCTTGACGACGACGCCGCGTTCGGCGGCCCGGCACAGGACGGCGCCGATCTCGCTTCCGGCGCGCTCACCGTCGCGGGTGCGGCCGTCGGGCGTGCGGTGGGGGGCGAGCCGTTCGTCCGGATCGCCGCGCCAGTCGGTGAACAGCAGCAGGTCCCCGGCGCGCATGGCGCCGATCCGCTCCAGCAGCTCCGCGAAGTAGGCGGCTCCGTGGACGACCGGCCGCGCCTCGTTCCCCCGTGACCAGGCAACGCCGCCCGGGTGGCGCCGGTCGAGGCGGGTGTCCGGATTGCCGCGCTCGGCGGCGGTCAGAAGCCAGGTACTCGGGTCGGCAGGGGCCATGGCATGCGTCTCCTTCCCGCCGCCCGCCCCTACCCGGAGGGCCGGGTCGCACACCCGGGGCTGTGGAGCGGGGCGGTGCCGGTCACCGTCGGTGATCGAAAAGATGCCGGTGGGCACCGGCCGTGTGAGGGTGGGCGCACGCCCGCCATGCGCCGGCACGGCAGGGCACGAGAGACGGGAGCCGTCGCCATGGACGGAACGAAGGACACGCGCCGCGGGTCCGACAGCGGGGGCGAGGAGCAGGAGCGCGCGCGTAAGGGCCAGGACCGCTCGCGCCCGGCTCCGGGCCGGGCGGCGGGCAAGACCCCGGAGGAGCTCGGCCGCCGCCCGGGCGAAGCGGCCCAGGAAGAGGAGCACGACGCGCCGAACCGCCCCGACGACCGCTGACGCACCCGCGCCCGCCCCCGCCGGTCGGCCCGCCGCCCGCACGGCCCGCCGGAACCGGCCTGCCGCCGGGCGGCGTCCCCGCGGAAGCCCACAAGATCGGCTTCCTCGGAGACGCCATACCCCACACGGCCCCCCGCTTCCTGTACCTCACCCGGCACGCCGAGGCCGCGGAGGACGGGAGCGGGCTCACGGAGGTGGGCCGCCGCCAGGCCGTCCTGCTCGGGGAGCGGCTGCGGGGTGTTCCGCTGACGGCGATTCACCACGGGCCGCTGCCCCGTGCCGCGCAGACCGCGCGACTGGTCGGCGACCGGCTCGACGGCGTCCCGCTGCGGCTCTCCTCCGCGGCCGGCGACTACGTGCCCCACGTTCCGGCGCGGGAGGAGCTGCCCGCGGAGGCGGCCGACGCCGTGCTGGGCTTCCCCGACCGGATTCCGGCCGAGGAACGCAGGCGGGGCCCCGGCCTGGCGGCGGCAGCGCTCGCGGAGTTCACCGGCCCGGTCGCGGGCGAGGAGCCGCGGCACGAACTCGTCGTCACCCACAACTTCCTCGTCGGCTGGCTCGTTCGGGCCGCCCTTGACGCGCCGGAGTGGCGCTGGATCGGCATCGACCACGCCCATGCGGCGCTGACCGTCATCCGCTACGTGCCCGGTCGGCCTGCCGCGCTGGTGCTGTTCAACGACGCGGGCCATCTCCCGGCCGAGCTACGCTGGACCGGTTTCCCGCCGGAGCTGCACGTCTGAGGTCCCGGTCGGGCCGGCCGTCAGCCCGCGGGGTCGGGCGCGGTGCGGGTGGCGTGGAGGAGGGCCGTGAGGTCGCGGGCCGTGTCGCGGTGGCGGCGGGGGGCCGATGGGCTCCGCTCCACGATGCGTGCCGCCCGGGCCATGGCGCGCAGCGCCCGTACGGAGCCGGTGGTCGCCACCGTGCCCGAAAGCGCGGCCAGGGCGTGGGAGGCCTCGCGCCAGTCGGCCGCCTGGGCGAGGACCCGGGCGGGTTCGGCGGCGAAGAGGACCCGGTAGGCGGGGCCGCCGCCGGCGTCGTGCACGGCGCGGTGGAGCAGTTCGGCTGCGCGGTCCGGGCGGCCCAGGGCGGCTTCGGCCAGGCCGTGGTGGCCGTCGAGTTCGCGGCGGTCCATCCACCAGGCCCATGCGGGGTCGCGGGGGCCGGGCGGGTCGGCGAGCAGTTCGGACGCGGTGCGCAGGGACCGCCTGGCCTGCGGGCCGCGGCCGAGGCGGGCGAGTGCGCGTCCGGCGCGGACCTGGAAGCCGGCCGCGACGCGGCCGGGGAGGTCGGGGCGGGCCAGGACGGTGGAGGCGATCCGCAGCGAGCGGTCGGGCCGCCTGGGCCAGTATGCCGGGGGGCCGGGTCAGCGGCTGTGGGATCCGTACACGCGCATGGCCAGCGGCATGAACACGGCGGTGATGGCCGCGGCCCAGGCCAGGGACCACAGGACGGGACCGCCGGCCGGGGTGCCGAGCAGGAGGCCGCGGAAGGCGTCCGAGAGGTGGGTGACCGGGTTGACGTTCACCCAGGCCTGGAGCCAGCCCGGCATGGTGTCGACGCGGGCGAACGCGCTGCTCGTGAAGGTGATCGGGAAGATGAAGGTGAAGGCGTACACCTGCACCTTCTCGGCGTCACCGGCGAGCATCCCGATCAGGACCGCCGTCCAGGACACCGCCGCCGCGAAGAGGAGGAGCAGCACGGTCGCGGCGAGGAAGCCGCCGAGGCCGCCGGTCAGCCGGAAGCCGAGCAGGGTGCCCAGGCCGATCATCAGGAGCATCGCCCACAGCTGCTTGGCGAGGTCGGCGGCTATGCGCCCGAACAGCGGGGCGGAGCGGGCGATGGGCAGGCTGCGGAGCCGGTCGAAGACGCCCTTGGTCAGGTCGGTGTTCAGCGACATGGCGGTGTACATGCTCATGAAGAGCGTGTTCTGGACGATGATCCCGGCGAGGGCGTACTGGAGGTACTCCTGCGGGGAGCCCGCCATCTGCCCGCCGAAGACGTAGGTGAACAGGAACACGAACATGATCGGCGTGATGCTGTAGTCGACCAGTTCGAGCGGGTTGTGCTTGACGGAGACGAGGCTGCGCCACGCCATCGTGGCGGTCTGCTGGAGGGCGGCGAACGGCCGCGCCCGGGTGCCGGAGGGGCCGAGGGCGTCGGTGACGGTGGTGCTGGTCATGACGGGCTCCCTGCGGGCGCGTAGTCGTCGTGGTCGTGGTCGTGGCCGCGGCCGTTGTCCTCGGCGCCGGCCGGCGGGGCCTCCGGCCGGGCGCGGTGGCCGGTGAGGGCCAGGAACACCTCGTCGAGGGAGGAGCGGCGCAGGGTGAGCTCCGCGACGGCCACGCCGGCCTGGTCGAGGCGGCGCACGACGCGCGGCATCAGGGCCGGGTCCCCGACGGGTGCCGTGACGGCCCCCTCCTCGATGGTGGTCTGCGGTCCGGCCTCCTCCGCGACCAGCGCACACGCCGGCGCGAGGTCGTCGGGGCGGAGCGGGCGCAGGTGCAGCACCTGGCCGCCGACCTGGGACTTCAACTGGTCGGGGGTGCCGTCTGCGATGACCTTGCCCTTGTCGACGACGACGATGCTGTCGGCGAGCCGGTCGGCCTCGTCGAGGTACTGCGTGGTCAGCAGGACGGTCATGCCGTCGGCCACGAGTCCGCGGACCATGTCCCAGACCTCGCCGCGGCTGTGCGGGTCGAGCCCGGTGGTCGGCTCGTCGAGGAAGAGGATCCGCGGCCGGCCGACGAGACTGGCCGCGAGGTCCAGGCGGCGGCGCATGCCGCCCGAGTACGTCTTCACGGCCCGCCCGGCCGCGTCGGAGAGGCGGAAGTCCTCCAGCAGCTCGGCCGCGCGGGTGCGCGCGGAGCGGCGCGGCAGGCCGAGCAGCCGGCCGATCATCACCAGGTTCTCGGTGCCGGTCATGTTCTCGTCGACGGCGGCGTACTGCCCGGTCAGGCCGATCAGCGAGCGGACCCGGCCCGCCCGCCGCACCACGTCGTACCCGCCGACCTCGGCCCGGCCGGCGTCCGGGCGCAGCAGGGTGGCGAAGATCCGCACCGCGGTCGTCTTGCCGGCCCCGTTGGGCCCGAGCAGCCCCAGGACGGTGCCCGCGGGCACCGCCAGGTCGACCCCGTCGAGCGCGCGGGTCTCCTTGAACCGTTTGGCCAGGCCCTCGGCCTGGATCGCGTACCGCATGGGGTCCACCTCTTCCAGCGGGATGGGCATCCCCTCCACTGTGACGCACGCCACTGACACCGGCCGTCCGGCGGCTGTCGGTGCCGCCTGCTACAACTGCTCCGCCGCGGAACCGACGGGGCGCACGGAGCAGAGGGCGGGAGAGGGACCATGGGATATCCGGGACGTCTGACGGAGTGGTACGGGCTTCCGGTGCACGACTTCCCGGGCGGCCGGGGCGGGGGCGCGGCCGCGCTGCCCGAGCCGGACGCCGTGGCGTGGCGGGTCTCGGCCGACACCTGGGAGGTGAGGGAGACCTGGCCGGACGTGTTCGCCCGGTTCCGGGCCGCCGTGGACACGACCCGGGTGCGGTCGCTCGTCGTCGGCTGCGTGCGGCACACGGTCGAGGTGGGCCCGGACGAGGTCAACGCGGCGATATGGGAGGCCCGCGAGCAGTTCCCGGCCCTGCGGGCGGTGTTCCTCGGCGACATGGACAACCGGGAGCTGGAGATCTCCGCCATCCACCAGGGCGACGTCGGCCTGCTCCTGGAGGGGCTGCCGGAGCTGGAGGAGCTCGGTGTGAGGGGCGGCAGCGGGCTGGAGTTCCGGGCGCTCGCGCACCGCCGGCTGCGGTCCCTGGTCGTCCAGTCGGGCGGGATGCCCGCGGCGGCCGTACGCGGCGTCGCCGGCAGCGACCTGCCCGCCCTGGAGCACCTGGAGCTGTGGCTCGGGACGCACTGGTTCGGCGGGGACTGCGAGATCGGGGACCTGGCGCCCCTCTTCGAGGGGTCGCTGCTGCCGCGTCTGCGCCGACTGGGGCTGCGCAACAGCGACATCCAGGACGAGATCGCCGCCGCTGCGGCGTCCGCACCGATGGTCGGGCGGCTGGAACACCTCGACCTGTCCCTGGGCATCCTCACCGACGAGGGGGCGCGCGCCCTGCTGGCCGGCCGGTCGCTCACCCGCCTCAAGAGCCTCGACCTGCACCACAACTACATCGGCGAGCCGCTGCGGCGGCGCCTGCGGGAGGTCTTCGAGGGCGCCGGAACGGCCCTGGACGCGGACCCCGGTCACGCCGGCACGACCGAGTGCGACGGCGAGGTGACCCGGTACGTCGCCGTCGGCGAATAGGGGACGGCCGGCGGCGGTCCGGCTCGGACGGCGGCCGGCAGCGGGGCCGCCTATGCTCGGGAGGGGGGTCGTCCCGAGCCCTGGAGGCGGTCTTATGTCCGAGGCGACCGACGCGGTCGCGGCCGATCGCGCGCTGAAGGCCCGCCACCGGGCCATGTGGGCCATGGGCGACTACCCTTCCGTCGCCTCGCACGTCATCCCGGAGGCCGGTGCCCAGCTCGTCGAGGAGTGCGGCGTACAGCGCGGGGACAGCGTCCTGGACATCGCGGCGGGCGCCGGCAACGCGGCGATCCCGGCCGCGCTGGCCGGGGCGGACGTGGTGGCCTGCGACCTGACGCCCGAACTGCTGGAGACGGGCAGGCAGGTGGCCGCCGTGCGCGGGGTGCGCCTGGACTGGCGGGAGGCGGACGCCGAGCACCTGCCCTTCGCCGACGGCGAGTTCGACGTCGTGATGTCCTGCTTCGGCATCATGTTCGCGCCGCACCACCAGGCGGCCGCCGACGAGATGGTCCGGGTGTGCCGCCCCGGAGGCACGATCGGCATGTCCAACTGGACGCCGCAGGGCTTCATCGGCCGCATGTTCGCGGCGATGAAGCCGTACGCGCCGCCCCCGCCGCCCGGGGCGTCGCCGCCTCCGCTGTGGGGCGACGAGGAGCACGTGTACGAGCTGCTCGGGGACCGCGTCACGGACGTGGAGGCCCGGCGCCGCACGGTCCGCGTCGACGCCTTCCCCGAGCCGGGCTCGTTCCGCACCTTCTTCAAGTCCTGCTACGGCCCGACCATCGCCGTCTACCGGTCGCTGGGCGAGGACTCCGACCGTGCGGCGGCCCTGGACCGCGAACTGGACGCGCTCGCCGAGGAGCACACCCGCGACGGTGCGATGGAGTGGGAGTTCCTGCTGCTCACGGCGCACCGGACGGCCTGACTTCGGCGCCGGCCCTCACAGGGGGCCGTACAGCCAGTTCCCGGCGGCCTCGGCGTCGTCGCTGGTGAAGAACTCGATGACGGCGGCGTGGACGTCGACGGGGTCCAGGCCGCCGTCCCCGCTGCGGTCGAGCCGCCCGAAGGCGTCCTCCATGTCCTCGCGGGCGATCCCTCCGAGGGCCTCGCCCATGCGGAGGTACTCGTCGAGGACGATCCTGCCGTCGCCGTCGGCGTCGCAGAGGGCGAGCCAGGCGGCCGCCGCCTCGTGGACCGCGGTGAGGAAGGCGGCGGGGGCGGTGGCGACGGCGGCGCGGACGCCGCGCTCGTACGCGGCGAGGCCGAGCCGGCCCGTGCCGCCGCCGTCCATGTGGCGCAGGTGCGCCTCCCAGATCCGGGCCAGGGCGGCGCGCAGCCGTTCCGCCTTCTCCTGGCCGGCGGGCAGGGCGGCGGCCATGCGGTCCGCGGCGGCGGGCAGGTCGGCCGCGGTGAGGTAGCCGTCCCGGTCCGCGTCCAGCAGGGAGAACATGTGCCGCAGCTTGTGCGTCAGCACCGGGGTCGCGGTGGGGGTCACGGGGGTCCTCCTCGGTGGGC
>NZ_RPSE01000280.1:0-8446 GCF_003949955.1 Streptomyces sp. WAC05292 | reverse complement strand
GAGTCAGGCGGGGCGGGGGGTCAGGCGGGCGGCCGCCCGGCCGCCGCCGCCAGTTCGGCCTGGGCAGGGGCGCCCGCCGGGGACGGCGGACCGGACCGCACCGCCGCCGGCGGCGCAGCGGCCCCGGACAGGGCTCCCTCCAGCGCGTCCAGGGCCTGCCGGGCCTCCGCGAGGCGGGCCCGGGCGATGTGGTTGCGGTGGAAGGCGGGCTGGATCATCCGCCGCTGGTTGCGGTGGAATGCGCCGTCCGTCGTCACGATGCCGTTGCCGAACACGGGCTTCAGCCGGTCGAAGATGCGGCCGCGGCCGAACCGCTCGGCCCTGGCGACCAGCACCTCGTGGACCAGCTCGGGGCTGGTCAGGAGGTGGACGGGCCAGGTGCCGATGTCGAGGCGGACCACCTCGCCGTGGTCCCGGAGGGACTCCAGGAAGGCGATGGGCTCCCGCCACAGGGAGACGGCGTGGCCGAGGAGGGGTAACCGCCCCGGTGCGACCGGGGCCTGGACCCCGGTGGCTTCCAGTCCCGCGTGTGCCATGGCCCGACCCCCTGTCATGCCACCGATACCAGGTCCGGACGGGTGTAGGCAGACTCCAGCCCGGCCGCGAAGCGTTCGTCGCGGTACCGCGTGCACTCGTAACGCTGCCACAGATCGGCGCCGATCATCCAGTCTTCGCAGCTGTGCACGTACCTCGCCACGGCTTCCCTGAGGCCGGCGTCGGTCGCGGGGTCGGCGTCGAGCACCTCGAAGAGGCGGCCGCGGCAGGCCAGGTACTCCTCTATGCGGACCTGGATGCGCTGCTCGACGGCGCGGACGGCGTCGGGCAGGGAGCGTCCCTCCCAGGCCGCGACCAGGGAGACGAGGTTGTTGGTGTCGCCGCAGGAGTGCTCCTTCGGCAGGGAGAACACGTCGTTGCCCCAGGAGATGACGTCGAGGACGCTCGCGACGAGCTGCCGGAGCTCGCGCATCTCGTGGACGCGCTGCGGCAGGTCGAGGCCGAGGCCGGCCTCCACCATGTCCATCATGGGCAGGATCTGCGAGCTGTGGCGGCGCAGGTGGATGTACTCCTCGACGGTCGGCCGGCCGCTGCCGCCCCGGTTGCCGGCCTCCTGGTCCAGCGAGGCCAGGACGAGCCGGACGTGGGTGCGGTAGCGGGTTGCGGCGTCCGGGGACAGTCCCGCCAGGATGCGGTCGCAGAGTTCGGCGAAGCCGCTCACCAGCGGGTTGCGGGCGAGGTCGGGGCTGCTGATGCGGCCCGTGTCGAGGTACTCGGTGATGGCGCCGACCACGGGCCGCCAGGCGGCGACTTCGCCCTTCCTGATGAGGTGGTCGTGCTGGTCGTCGAGGACGAACGACCAGGCCATCCACTGGGCGAGCAGCAGGACCCGCTCATAGGGCGCGTCCCCGCTGACCCGGCCGGCGAGATGGCCGCAGCCGATGCCGGCGAACTGGTCGACGGCAGTCGTGACGAGTTCGTGGCGGACCACCCACGAGGTGGATTCCGCGTTTGCCCGCGCGGCCAGCGGGTGCTTCGCGTTGCCGAATGGCAGGTGGAAATCCGGCACGGAGAAATTCTGCAGCGGCGGCATTTGGCTCCCCCCAAAGACGTCTGATTCACCGATGGTCGCCCGGTCGGTTGCCCGGGCGTCACGACCTGGAACGTTCCTCCCTCATGAAGAATCGTCACGGGGTCAGGGTGGTGTCAGTGGGGAGGAACCGGCCGCACGGCGACTGGTTCCGGCCATCCGTAAAGCAATTAACCCCCAGAAGGGCGCGGAGTGTCAATGTAGGCCGCGGGAAGATGGTGAATTGATCCCAAAAACGCCACGAGGTGTTCACCTCAAATATGTGGGCGGCATAGTCACGGCCGGTTGCACGGTCCACGGGACCGGCGGGACGGCGCGCGCCGGGGCGCACGAGCGGTCGTGAGCGCGGGATTGTGGCCGAAGAGCGCCTGGGGGCAAGGGCGTTCGGCCTAGACTTGCGGGCGGGCGGGACCCGCCCGGGAAGGGTGGGGAAGTGACCGAGCACCGTCCGTCCGATCCGTACGACCCGTACGATCCGGCGCCCGAAGGCCCCGGGGGCGACGTACTCGGCTCCTACCTCCAAGACCTGCAAGGCCGCCTCGGCGGCGCGCGGTTCGAGGCGCTCATCCGCGCCGTCCAGGCCACCTGCTCCCTCTTGGACGCCGGCCCGCGGCCGCTGCTGGAGGTGCCGGCCGGCAGGGGACTACCGCCCGACCTGCGGCGCGAGTACGTGGCACTGCTGGCGGTGATGATCACCGGACGAGCCGACCACCGGCTCGTCGAACTGGGCACGCCGGACGGGGAGAAGGGTTGGGCGGCCCTCGACGCCGCGGCCGCGGCCGCGCACCCGGGCGGACGCCTGCGCGTCGGCGCGGAGCCGAACGGCGCCGCAGGAGCGGCAAGCGGCCTGCCGGGCCGGGCGCATCCGTCCCCGCGGTAGCGCGGTTGAGTGTGCGTCGGAAACGGGAGGGCCGGGACGCGGTGCGGTCCGGCCCTCCGTGCGCTGTCGTACGGGCCTGCGGTCAGCGGGAGTTGGAGCCTGCCGCCGCGTTGCGCCAGACGGTGACGTCGAGGGTGAGGTACTTGCTCGGCGAGTCCTCCGGGGAGATGCCCCGCACCGTGACCAGGCCGAGGTGGCCGGTGCCGGTGGTCACGCAGACCTGCCGGCCCGAGCCCAGTTGGTTGATCTTCACGTTCTGCGTGAACCGGGTCTCGGCTCGGCAGGTGGCGAGCGACCCCTCCTGGCCGGGGTCGAGCAGGACGAGCGATCCGCCCTGGGCCTCCGCGTCGAGGTAGCTGCCGGTGTCGTACGAGAGCTCGTAGCCGCCGTCCTCGCCCTTCTGCGGGCGGAGGTTCTCGTCGCCCAGGGTCAGGTGGTAGCCGGCCACGAGGTTGATGCCCTTGTAGTCGGCGGGCTGCGGGTCGGGGCGGGGCGCGGCGCCGGACGGCTTGGCCGCCGATCCCGCGCTGCCGCCGATGCCGCTGCCGCCGGCCCCGGCGCTGCTGCCGGTGGCCTGGGACCCTTCGTCCTTCCCCTTGATCACGTTGTAGCCGACGGCGCTGACGGCCACGGCGAAGCCGATGGCCAGGACCGCCAGGACGGCGCCGCGCGGCTTGCGCTGCGCGCCGGGCGCCGCCGGGACCTGGAACTGCCCGGTGTGCGCGGGATGCGGGTGCGCCGCGGGGGCGAACTGCGGCGCCGTGTAGGGCCCGGCCGGCTGGTACCCGTGCTGCGGCGGGAGGGCCGGGGGAACCGCGGGGGCGTGCTGCGGCGCGGCCGCAGGCGGCGGCGTGTACGGGGCGCCCGCTGGGGAGGTCGGCTGGTGGGCCACACCGCCCGGGGCGGTCGGCTGGTGGGCCACGCCGGCCGGGGCCGTCGGCGGGTGCGCCGGGGCGGCCGGCGTGGTCGCCGGCGCCGTGGCGGGCGTGGCGGGTGCGGCGGCCGGGGCGGCGGAACGCGCGGTGATCTCCGCGGTGACCGCCGGGGGCAGCCAGTCCTCGGCCCGGCGCAGCGTGGTGGCGTCGTTCGCGGACTGGCACAGGGCGATGACCTCCGCCACGGTCGGCCGGTCGGCCGGGTCCTTGGCCAAGCAGCGGGTGACGAGCTCGGACAGCCGCTGCGGTACCCCGGAGAGGTCCGGCTCCTCGTGGACGATCCGGTACAGCACCCCGTGGGAGGCTCCCTCCCCGAACGCCGGCGCGCCGGCGGCGGCGTACGCGGCGACCTGCCCGAGCGCGAAGATGTCGGTGGCCGGGCCGACTCCGCGGCCCGCCGCCTGCTCCGGCGCCATGAAGGCGGGCGTGCCGACGGCGACTCCGCTGCCGGTGAGGGAGGTCGCGTCCGCGGCGTGGGCGATGCCGAAGTCGATGACGCGCGGGCCGTCGGCGGCCAGCAGCACGTTCGACGGCTTCAGGTCCCGGTGCACGATGCCGGCGCCGTGGATGACCTGGAGCGCCTCCGCGATGCCGGCGACCAGCAGCAGCACCGTCTCGACGGGCAGCGCGCCGTGCGCGGACACGGCGGCCGCCAGGGAGGGGCCGGGCACGTAGGCGGTGGCCAGCCAGGGGTGCGGGCCGTCGGTGTCGGCGTCGATGACGGGAGCGGTGAACAGCCCCTGCACGCGCTGCGCGGAGCGGATCTCCTGCGCGAAACGCCGCCGGAACTCCGGGTCTTCGGCGAACTCGGGCCGGATCACCTTGACCGCGACCGGGCGGCCGCCCGGCGTGTGCGACAGGTACACCTTCCCCATGCCGCCGGCGCCGAGCCGGGCCGCGATGCGGTATCCCGCGACGGTGGCGGGGTCATCCGGTCCCAGCGGCTCGAAGTGCACCGGCTTGCCGGTGCCTTCCTCGCCGCCGCCCCCGTGCGGATGCTGACCGTTCATCACCTTGCTGCTCCCAAGTCCCTGCACGTTCGATGCGCACCGCACCCTATCCGAGTCGGGCCGGGGGCGCGGGATGCCGAGACGGCCAATGTAATGACATGTATCTGACAGGTGGATCGGTAGGGTGGGCGCCGTGCGACGCCGGGGAGTCCGGCAGCTGCCGCCCCTGCGTCACCCTGCGTTGGCGTGCCTGCCACACACGGCCCCTAACTTCCTCGACGCCACCCCGCTCACCGCTCCCCAGTCCCCGACCCGCCCGGGCCCGGGGCGACCCCCTCCCCGAGGAGTGACCGTGGAACGTCGTACCTTCCTGCGCGGCGCCGTCGTCGGCACCTCCGCCGCGGCCTTCGGCGGCACGCTCATGCGCGGCGCCGCGTACGCGGCCCCGGCCCAGCCGGGCGCCGGCCCCTACGGGGCGCTCGGCGCGGCCGACGCCAACGGCATCATGCTGCCCGCCGGTTTCACGAGCCGGGTCATCGCCCGGTCGGGGCAGACCGTCCCCGGTACCTCCTACACCTGGCACAACGCGCCCGACGGAGGTGCCTGTTACGCCGACGGCGCCGGCTGGATCTACGTCTCCAACTCGGAGGTCAACCCCTCGGGCGGGGCCGGCGCGGTCCGCTTCGACTCCTCCGGCTCCATCACCTCCGCCTACCGGATCCTCTCCGGCACCCGACAGAACTGCGCGGGAGGAAAGACGCCGTGGAACACCTGGCTCTCCTGTGAGGAGGTCAGCCTCGGCTACGTGTACGAGGCCGACCCGTGGGGCGTGAACGCGGCCGTCCAGCGCCCCGCGATGGGCCGGTTCAAGCACGAGGCGGCGGCAGCGGACCCCGTCCGCCGGGCGGTGTACCTGACGGAGGACGAGTCGGACGGCTGCTTCTACCGCTTCCTGCCCGCCACCTGGGGCAACCTCTCCTCCGGCACCCTCCAGGTGCTCAAGGCCGGCTCGGGTACCTCCGGCTCCTTCACCTGGCAGAACGTCCCGGACCCGGACGGCTCGCCGACCGCGACCCGCAACCAGGTGTCGGGTGCCAAGCGCTTCAACGGCGGCGAGGGCTGCCACTACGCCAACGACACGGTCTGGTTCACCACCAAGGGCGACAACCGGGTCTGGCAGCTCAACCTCTCCTCGAACACCTACGAGCTGGCCTACGACGACTCCCTCGTGGTCGGCGGCGGTGCCCCGCTGACCGGCGTGGACAACGTCACGGGCTCCTCCTTCGGCGACCTGTACGTCGCCGAGGACGGCGGGAGCATGGAGATCTGCGTGATCACCCCCGACGACGTGGTCGCGCCGTTCCTGCGGATCACCGGCCAGTCCTCGTCCGAGATCTGCGGCCCCGCCTTCTCGCCGGCCGGCAACCGCCTGTACTTCTCCAGCCAGCGCGGCACGACCGGCAGCTCCTCCGGCGGCATCACCTACGAGGTCACCGGCCCCTTCCGCACCTGACCGTCCGGCCCGCGCCCGCCCGGCCGGTGCCCGCCAGGCCCCTCGGGGGCATGCCGGGCCCGGCCCGGGGTAGGCGCCGCCAGCCGAGGACGCGCAGGAAGGGGATGCCCCATGGCCGGCATGGACATGGCCGGGTTCGTCGGATTCCGGGTCGACGCCTCCGACGGCCACATCGGCAAGATCGACAGGCACAGCGAGTACGTGGGCCGGCAGTTCATCGTGGTGGACACCGGGCCGTGGATCTTCGGCCGGCACGTGGTGGTGCCCGCCTCCCTCGTCGCCCGCGTCGACGAGGAGAACGAGACGGTCCACCTGTCGGCCTCCCGGGACCAGGTCAGGCATTCACCCGAGTTCGAGAGCGGCCGGTACGAGGACGACGTGGCCCTCCTCCAGGTCATCGAGCGCTACTACGCGGACGGCCACACCTGAGGGCGGGAGGCGCCGGGCAGGCTGCCTGCCCCCGCACTCAGCCCCGTGCCGACCGCTGCCGTGCCCGCCGCAGGTAGCGCGCCAGGGCGTCCGGGTCGTCGAGGACGTCCTGGTCGCCCTTGCCCACCGGCCGCCCGTCGACCTCCAGGGCCGGGGTGGCCTTGATCCACGAAGTGCTCACGGCGCGGTCGGCCGCCTCCACGAAGTCCCGGTGCCTGCCCGTGAGCACTGCCTCGTCGAAGGCGGCGTCGCGCAGGCCGTCCACGGACGAGGACAGGGCAAGCAGCGTGTTGCCGGTGAACCCGCCGCGCCTCTTCGCCGCAGCCTGACCGCGGTGGAGCACCTCGTGCAGCTCGGCGAACTTCCCCCTGTCCAGGGAGGCCCGCAGCGCGTTGACCGCCCGCTTGGACCCGTTCCCCAGGAACGATCCCAGGACGTAGTGCACCTGGACGTCGCCTTCGGCGGCCATGCGGCGCAGCCGCGGCCCGCTCCCCTCCGTCTGGAACTCGGCGCATCCGGGGCAGCTCGGATCCTCGTAGACGCGGACGGTCAACGGCGCCGCCGGGTCTCCCACGACCACCGTGTGCCCTTCCGCGCCGAGCGCCGCGGCCACCGGCCCGGTGTACCCCTCGTCCGCCCGGCCGTCCCACCGCGCGGGCAGGCACCCTGCGGCGGCCGGCACGATGACGGCCGCTCCCGCCGCGGCAAGCACCGAACGTCTGCTGACCTGCACGAACATCCCCTCCCCTGATCCAAAGGGGGAAGCGTACGCACCCCCCACCGGCCTGCCGCGCCCGGGGTCCACCCGACGCGCCTCCGCGCGGCGGCTCCCGTCAGGCCGCGACAGCGGCAGCGGCAGGGGCAGGGGGGCGCCTGTACAGCCCGCGGGCGTGTTCAGGGCCAGGCCGGTGCCGGTGCGGTGGTGCGGCCGGTGGGCGTCGCGACCCGCGCCGCCCAGTCGGTGAGGTCTTCGGCGTCCGCCGCGGAGCGGCCCGCCCAGGCGATGTGGCCGTCGGGGCGTATGAGGAACAGTCCCCGGCCGTAGGCCGCGTAGGGGGCGATGCGGGCCGTCCGCAGGTGCGGCAGCGGGGGCGGTTCCTCGGGCAGGTCGGTGCCGACGGCGAGCAGGGTGAAGTGCGGGCCCCGGAAGAGGTCGAAGAGGCGGATGCCGTCGCGCCGCCCGTCGGGCGCGCGGTCGCCCGCGACGAGGGCGCCCTCCGGCAGCCCGGTCCGGGTCTCCCGGCTGAGCGGCGACTCCCGCAGGTGTATGCCCAGCTGCCGGGTGGCCGCGCCGCGGCGGTCCCGGCCGCGGTGGATCCGGGTCGACAGGCCGAGCATCTCGGCAGCCTGCGGCCGGCGCTCCTGCTCGTACGTGTCGAGCAGGGTCTCCGGGGCGCCGTCGCCCAGGACCGCGGCCAGCTTCCAGCCCAGGTTGTAGGCGTCCTGCACGCTGGTGTTCAGCCCCTGCCCGCCCGCGGGTGAGTGGATGTGGGCGGCGTCCCCGGCGAGGAACACCCGGCCCTCGCGGAAGCGGTCGGCCAGAGCGGCGCTGACCGTGAAATCCGAAGCCCAGCGGACCTCGCCGACGTCCTCGGCGCTTATGTGCGTGAGGCCGGCTATCAGGGCGCGGACCTCGTCCTCCGCGGGCTCGGCCCGGCCTCCGCGGTACTGGCCCACGAACTGGAACAGCCCGGTGTGGGGGAGGGGGCACAGGGCGGCGAACCCCCGGCTGCCGTCCTCGGCGGGCGGGAACATGTGCCAGTTGTCGCGGTCCAGCGAGTCAATCGAGACGTCGGCGACGACCAGGGGTACGGGATCGACGCGCTCCCCGGTCATCCGGATGCCCATGAGCCTGCGGACCGTGGAGCGGCCGCCGTCGGCGCCGACCGCGTAGCGCACGCGCACGGTCCGCGGCGCCCCGCCGCCTGCCAGCTCCGCGGTCACCCCCTCACCGTCCTGTGCCAGTCCGGCCAGCGCGGTCCCGAAGGAGACCCCGCCGCCCAGCTCCTGCAGCCGGGCCAGCAGGACTTCCTGGGTCGCCCACTGCGGGACCAGCCACGGCTCCGCGAACGGCTCCTGCTCGGTGGGCGCGACCTCCTCGAACATGCGGTGCTCGCCCAGCCGCACCCCCTCCCTCCAGGCCATCCCCACGGG
>NZ_RPSE01000027.1:0-34740 GCF_003949955.1 Streptomyces sp. WAC05292 | reverse complement strand
GTGAAGCACCGCGCCCCCCTGACGCCGGCGGCCGCCGCCGCGGCCCTCGCAGCCCTCGCCGGCGCCGCCCACCTCCTCGCGCCCGCCGCCCCCGCCGACGGCGCCCCGGCGGCCGCGGCGGCCCGGATGCCGGTGGAGCGCTCCGTCCTGGTGTGCCCGGCGCCCAGCTCCTCGGACATCGCCGAGACCGCGTACACGGCGATCACGCCCGCCGCGCCCGGCGCCTCCGGCCGGGGCACCGCCCGCCTGCTCGGCGCCACCAAGGAGGCCAAGCCGGTCCTGGAGCTCAAAGAGCCCGGCAGGCCGGCCGGGGCGAGCGCCTCCGGGGCCGAGGCGCCGGCGCTGGCCGGCGCCGCCGACGGCGTCCTCGCCCCCGGCTGGACGGCGCAGCAGACGACGAAGGTGGCCGTCGGGCGGGCGCGCGGGCTGCTCGGCGCCGCCTGCACCGCGCCCGGCACCGACTTCTGGTTCCCGGGGGTGAGCACGGCCAAGGGCCGCGAGGACTACGTGCACCTGACCAACCCGGACGACACCGCGGCCGTGGTCGACATCAAGCTGTTCGGCCCCGACGGCCCCGTCAAGGCGGACGCCGGCACCAACGAGAACATCCGCATCGACCCCCGCTCCACCAAGGCGGTCTCGCTGGCCACCCTCGCCCCCGGCGCGCAGCTCGCGGACGCCGCGGCCCGGGTGACCACCCGCGCCGGCCGCGTCGGAGCGTCCGTCCAGGCCGGCGAGGAGGGCGTCGGCGCGGACTGGCTGCCCGCCTCCGCCGACCCGGCGCCGTCGCTGGTGCTGCCCGGGATCCCGGCGGACGCCGCCTCCGTGAAGCTCGTCGTGTTCGCGCCCGGCGAGGAGGACGCCGACCTGGCCCTGCGGCTGGCCGGCCCGAACGGCTCGATCAGCCCGGCCGGCAGCGAGCGGCTGCACGTCAAGGCCGGCATGGCCGCGAGCGCCGACCTGAAGGACCTCACCCGCGGCGAGCCGGGGTCGCTGCTGCTGGCCCCCGCCGAGGACGGCAAGCCCGTACCGGTGGTGGCGGCGCTGCGCGTGGTCCGCGGCAGCGGCGCGAAGCAGGAGCTGGCGTTCGTCCCGGCGGCCGCGCCGGTGGGGGCGCGGGCCACCGCCGCGGACAACCGGGCCGGGGACGGGGCGGGCGTGCTGTCGCTGACGGCGGTGGGAGCCGACGCCAAGGTCAGGGTCACGGCGTCGCCGGGGACCGAGGGCGGCGAGCCGGCCGTGCAGGAGGCCACCGTCCGGGCGGGCACCACGCAGGCGCTGCCCTCCCCGGCGCCGGCCGGGCTGAAGGGCGCGTACGCCCTCACGGTGGAGACGCTCTCCGGCGGCCCGGTGTACGCGTCGCGCACGCTGACGCTGCCGCACGAGGGCATCCCCATGTTCACGGTCCAGGCGCTGTCCGACGACCGGGGCACGGTAGCGGTGCCGCAGGCGCGACAGGACCTGTCCGTCCTGACCCGCTGAGCGGGCCGGCGCGGCGGTCAGTCCTGGCCGTAGCGGGGGTCCACCGTCTCCGGGGTCAGCCCCAGCAGCTCCGCGACCTGCTCCACCACGATCTCGTGCACCAGCAGTGCCCGCTCGTCGCGGGTCTTCGACCGGATCTCCACGGGCCGCCGGAAGACGATGATCCGCGGCGGCCGGCCCGTCCCCGGCGACTCCGCGAGCGCCCCGAGCGGCACCGCCTCGTCGTTCCAGCCGGTCTCCGGGCCGCCCGGCGGCCCGGGCACGTCCGCGACGACGAACTCCACGTCCGCCAGCTGCGGCCAGCGCCGCTCCAGCCGGTCGACGGACTCGCGCACCAGGTCGCCGAAGAGCTCCGCCCGGCTGGCCGCCAGCGGCACCTGCGGCGGGGCCACCGGCCCGCGCATGCCCCGCCCGTGCCGGTCGCGGCGGCGCGGCCGCGGCTCGGCGGGCAGGTCGGCGGGGCGGGGCTCGCTGGGTGGCACAGGGCTGTCGGTCACCCCCCGAGCGTAGCCCGCAAAGGGCCCCCCACCGGGGCGTTTCCGACCCCGCCGGGCCCCGCCCGGGGAACGACACGGGGGAGTGACCTGCGGGAGAGTCGTCGCGGCCCGGTCAAGAGTGCGGTACCGTCCAACGTCGTGAGCCTTGTACGTCGCTGTTCTCGCACCGCGTGCGGCCGCCCTGCCGTCGCGACACTGACGTACGTCTACGCCGATTCGACCGCAGTTCTCGGCCCGCTCGCCACATACGCCGAACCCCACTGCTACGACCTGTGCGCCGAGCACTCCGAGCGCCTGACCGCCCCCCGCGGCTGGGACGTCGTGCGCCTGACCGACGGGTCGGCGCCCTCCCGCCCGAGCGGCGACGACCTGGAGGCCCTGGCCAACGCCGTGCGCGAGGCGGCCCGCCCGCACGACCGGGCGGCCGAGGGCGGCGGCGGACCGGCCAAGGGCGGCTCCCGGTCGGCCGGCGAGACGCGGCGCGGGCACCTGCGGGTGCTGCGGTCCCCGGACTCCTGACCGGCACGGACCCCTGAAGGCCCGGCCGAACCGCACGGTAGGTTGGCTCCACCGCACAGGAGCTTCAGGAGGGCAGGCAGTGGCCGCAGATCTTTCGAACATCGTCAAGGCGTACGACGTACGGGGCGTCGTGCCGGACGAGTGGGACGAGGCGCTGGCCGAGCTGTTCGGTGCCGCCTTCGTCGAGGTCACCGGCGCCACCGCGATCGTCGTCGGCCACGACATGCGGCCCTCCTCGCCCGGCCTGTCGGCGGCCTTCGCGCGCGGCGCCGCCGCCCGCGGCACCGACGTCACCCTGATCGGCCTGTGCTCCACCGACCAGCTGTACTACGCCTCCGGCAAGCTCGACCTGCCCGGCGCCATGTTCACCGCCTCCCACAACCCGGCCCGCTACAACGGCATCAAGCTGTGCCGCGCCGGCGCCGCCCCCGTCGGCCAGGACACCGGCCTCGCCGACATCCGCGCGCTCGCCGAGAAGTGGTCCGAGCACGGCCTGCCCGCCGCACCCGAGGGCACCACCCCCGGCACCGTCACCGCACAGGACACCCTCGTCGGCTACGCCGAGCACCTGAAGTCCCTGGTGGACCTCACCCGCATCCGCCCCCTGAAGGTCGTCGTCGACGCCGGCAACGGCATGGGCGGCCACACCGTCCCGACCGTCTTCGACGGGCTGCCGCTGGAGCTCGTCCCGATGTACTTCGAGCTCGACGGCACCTTCCCGAACCACGAGGCCAACCCCCTCGACCCGAAGAACATCGTCGACCTCCAGGCCCGCGTGAAGGCCGAGGGCGCCGACCTCGGCCTGGCCTTCGACGGGGACGCCGACCGCTGCTTCGTCGTCGACGAGCGCGGCGAGGGCGTCTCGCCCTCCGCCGTCACCGCCCTCGTCGCCGCCCGCGAACTCGCCCGCAACGGCGGCACCGGCACCGTGATCCACAACCTGATCACCTCCTGGTCCGTCCCCGAGGTCGTCCGCGAGAACGGCGGAACCCCCGTCCGCACCCGCGTCGGCCACTCCTTCATCAAGGAGGAGATGGCCCGCTCCGGCGCCATCTTCGGCGGCGAGCACTCGGCGCACTACTACTTCAAGGACTTCTGGAACGCCGACACCGGCATGCTCGCCGCCCTCCACGTCCTCGCCGCCCTCGGCGGCCAGGACGGCCCGCTCTCCGAGCTCGTCGCCTCCTACGACCGCTACACCGGCTCCGGCGAGATCAACTCCACCGTCGCCGACCAGGCCGCCCGCCTCGCCGCCGTCAAGGCCGCCTACGCCGCCGCAGACGGCGTCACCCTCGACGAGCTCGACGGCCTGACCGCCACCGCCGCCCGTGACCCGCCGCCGGTTCAGTGGACGGTCACGAACCTCGCCGTGCTCGGGACGCCCTGCGCGTCGAGGGCGAACAGCAGGTAGATGCCCGGCAGGACCACCCCCTTGTCGGCCGGCACGGACACCGTGTGCGAGCCCGCTCCCGCGGGCGCCGACACCAGCGGCACCCGCCGCTGGTCGTTGTCCGTGGAGTGCGTCGCGGCCGCCGCCCGCATCAGGACGAACGACGCCACCGAGCCCTCCGTGGCCACCGTGAGCGAGGCCCCCGCCGCGACCCGCGCGGGCACCCCGCCGGTGATCGCCGGTCGCGCCTTCGGCGTCCCGTCCGCGTTCAGCAGGTACGGCGGCGTGAACACCGCCCCGTCGGGGTGGTTCGTCGCGCACTCGCCGCACAGCCCGCCGCCGCCCGAGAACACCCGCCCGTCCGGCAGCAGGTTCGCCACGCTGTGGTAGTTGCGCGGGATCGCCATCGAGGCCAGCGGCGTGAACGTGCCGGTCGCCGGATCCCACAGCTCGGGCGTCAGCACGGACGTCGCGTCGCTGAACGGCACGGGGCGGGCCTGCCCGCCGAACACCGCGACCTTCCCGTCCGGCAGGACCACGCTGTTGCCGAACGCGCGGGCGTGGCCCATGTCGCCGGTGCGGGCGGCCTCCACCCGGCCGCCGCCGTCGAAGCCGACCGTGTACGCCCGCCGCGTCGCCGGCGCGTTCTCGTACGCCGTGGCCCCGCCCAGCGTCAGCAGCCTGCCGACGTCGTAGGTGACGGCGTTGCCGTTCATCGCGTCCGGGCTGTCGGCGCGGGTGCCGGCCGGGGTCAGGCTCCCGTTCCCCGCGGTCGAGATCCAGTTCATCTGCCGGCTCGGACCCAGCTGGAGCACCCGCCCGCCCGACGTGGCGTGCAGCCACATGTGGTTGTCCGCGCGGTACGGACCCGCCGGGTCGGCCGTCAGCGCCGCCGTCGCCGGCACTCCCGGCAGCCTGCGCCACGTACGGGTGTCCGGGGACCACACCTCGCCCGCCCTGTCGCCGCCGCCCCCGCTCCAGGAGCCGCCCAGCACGAACGCCTCACCCGTGGACAGCAGGGTCATGGCCTGGTAGCCGCGGGCGATGTTCATGCTGGTGGTCGCAGACCACTCGTCCGTCTCCGGGTCGTAGATGCTCGCCTTCTCCGCGTTGCTGCCGCCGGTGACCAGGACCCGGCCGTCGCCGAGCATCGCTATGCCCGGGCAGAACATGTCGTGGCCGGTGTTGTCGATGCGGCGCTGGGTGACCCTGCCCGTCTTCAGGTCCAGGATCGCCGTCTGCGTGTAGCCGTTGCTGCCGCCGAAGCGGTCCACCGCGTACGCCGACCAGGCCAGCAGCTTGTCGCCGGGCAGCGCGGCCGTGGCCACCGGCACCAGCGGGAAGCCCGTGATGCGCCCCCAGGAACCGTGCGCGGCCGGGTTCGCGGGACCGCTCAGGCGGATCTCCGCCGCGGACGTCCACGGCCCCCGCGCCCCGGCCTCGGCCGTCACGGTCAGTCGCACGAAGCGGGCGCTCGCGGTGCGGGTGAAGGTGGCCGTCTTGACGGTGTCGTCGTCCCGCCAGGTCCCGGCCGCCACCGGCGCGCCGAAGGAGCTGCCGTCGGTGCTGGTGGTGACGGTGTACGCGCCGGCCCGGCCGTTGCCGTAGTCCTGCCGCGGCTGGTAGACGAGCGCGGAGACATCGGCCGTGCGGTGCATGTCGACGGTGATGCTGTGCGGCAGGGGCGCGGGGGTGCCGGACCACCTGCTGTGCCAGATCGTGGACGCCTCGCCGTCGAGGACGTTGGCCGCGCGGCCGTTCTCCCCGGCGGTCTCCTCGTCGCTCGCCGCGGCCGTCCACCCGGTGCGCGGCAGGTCGACGGTCGCGGCGGGGGTGCCGGGGTCGCCCAGCAGGTCGATCTCGGCCGCCGACGTCCACGGGCCGCGGCCGCCCGCCTCGGTCAGCGCCGTCAACCGCACGAAGCGGGCGCCCTGCGGGGCGAAGCCCAGCGTCTTCGCACCGCCGTCGTCCGCCAGGGTTCCGGTGGCGACCGGGCTGCCCCAGTCCCGGCCGTCGGCGCTCAGGCTCACCGCGTACTCGCCGACGCGGCCGTTGCCGCCGTCGCCGCGCGGCCGGTACACCAGCCCCGAGACCACCGCCGTGCGGTGCATGTCGACGGTGATGCCGTGCGGCAGCGGTGCGGGGGTGCCGGACCACCTGCTGTGCCAGATCGTCGCGGCGTTGCCGTCGAGGACGTTGGCCGCGCGGCCGTTCTCCCCGGCCGTCTCCTCGTCGCTCGCCGCGGCCGTCCACCCGGTCCGGTCCAGGACGGGCGCCGCCGGCTCCAGGGCGTTCGCCGGGACCACCGGGTGGTGCGGGGCCTGCATCGCCGTCTGCTGCTCGAACGGCACCGGCGCGGGCCGACGCGCGGGCGCACCCGGTGCCGGACTGGCCGCCCCGAACAGGGGCGTCAGGCCCACCAGCAGCGAACCGAGGGCGAAGGCGATCAGCAGGGAGGACCGGCGCAGCGCGCGCAGCCGGTCGAGGGCACGGGTGCGTCCGGACGGCAATCAGACCTCCTGGGGCGAACCGGCATACGCCCCAGAACATAGGCCTGCGTCCCGGCAACGGTCCGCGGAACCGGAAGGGTTGGCGGGAAACCGCGCGGACCGGCCCGGCTGCCGCACCCCCCGTCGGCCGCCGCGCCGCCCCGGCCGCCGCGCCCGCCCGCGCAGTCACGCCGCGGCACGCAGGAACCGCACGTCCCGGCCGCTTACACGCTCCCGCGGCCCGGCCGCACGCAGCACCACGTCCAGCACCCGCTCCGTTTCGGCCGCGTAGCAGTGCGCGAACCAGGGCATGTTGGCCTCCACCACCGCCCACGTGCCGTCGGTGAGCCGGCCCACGTCCACGCACACCGCACTCGGCAGCGTCTCCGCCGCCTCCTCCAGCACCTCCCGGCCGAACGCGCGGGCCCCGGCGTCCAGCGCCTCCGGGTCCAGGCGCCCGTACACGGCGTACCGGCTGCCCGCCGCCACCTCCCCGTCGAGGACGAACAGCCGGTACTCCGCGGCGAACTCCACGACCGAGCTGACGAGCACGGGCGTCGCCCCGTCCAGGACCTCCGGCCCGGGGAGCCGTACACCGCCGCCGCCCGCGGCCCCGTACACCGCCGCCGGCAGCGCGCCGATCTTCGCCGACGGCGGCTTGACGAAGCACGGCCCGGGCAGCGTGCGGGCCTCCGCGAGCGTCGTCAGCCGGACCCGCCGCCGCAGCAGCGCGTACGGCAGCCCGGCCGGCCAGCCGTCCGCCGGCTCCAGCAGCCCGAGGCCCAGCCCCGCGGCGACCCGGTCGGCCGCGAGGGGGCCGCCGTACCAGTGCACCGGACCTCCCGACGGCGGCCGCTCGGGCCGCGCGAGGACGTCGAAGCCGCGCCGCGCCGCGGCCCGGCCGAGGAGCTCGGCGGTCGAGGTGCGGGGCATCGGCAGGACGAGGGACGGGCGGGGCCGGACGGGACCGGATCGGCGGTTCACGCAGCCGAGCCTACGGACCCGTGCGCGAGGCCCGCCCGCGGTTTTCGCCCCGCCGCCGACACCTGCGAGACTGGCACGCACGTGCGAAAGGGGGCGTCATTGAAGTACGACCTGTCCCGGCGCCTGGTGGTCGGGATCGC
Organism: Streptomyces sp. WAC05292; assembly: GCF_003949955.1. NCBI lineage: Bacteria > Bacillati > Actinomycetota > Actinomycetes > Kitasatosporales > Streptomycetaceae > Streptomyces > Streptomyces sp. WAC05292. Next base: position 27,239 of record NZ_RPSE01000027.1, on the reverse strand, counting down.
CTCCAGCGCCCTGTTCGACCTGGCCGAGTCCGACGCGGTCTTCCGGCAGGACGGCGAGGAGGCCTACCGCAGGCACCAGGAGGAGCACCTCGACCGGACTCTCGGCAAGGGCGTCGCCTTCCCCTTCGTCCGCCGCCTCCTCGCCCTCAACGACCTGGCCGACAGCCCCGAGGACCCCCTCGTCGAGGTCATCGTCCTCTCCCGCAACGACCCGGACACCGGGCTGCGCGTCATGCGCTCCGTCCAGGCCCACGGCCTGCCGATCACCCGCGCCGTCTTCCGGCAGGGCCGCCCCGCGCACGCCTTCATGCCGGCCCTGAACATGTCGCTGTTCCTCTCCGCCAACGGGCAGGACGTCCGCGGCGCGGTCGCCGCCGGCCTGCCCGCCGGACACGTCCTCGCCTCGGCCGGCGCGGGCGGGGCCGACGCCGCCGACGACCCCGAGCTGCGCATCGCGTTCGACTTCGACGGGGTCCTCGCCGACGACAGCTCCGAGCGCGTCTTCCGCAGCGGCGGCCTCGACGGCTTCCGCGCCCACGAGGTGAGCAACGCCGCCAACCCGCTCGACCCCGGCCCGCTGAGGAACTTCCTCGCCGGCGTCAACCGCATCCAGCAGCGCGAGGAAGAGGTCCGACGCGCCGACCCCGGCTACCGGCCGCGCGTCCACGTCTCCCTGGTCACCGCGCGGAACGCGCCCACCCACGAGCGGGCCGTGCGCAGTCTGAAGGACTGGGGGGTGCGGGTGAACGAGGCGTTCTTCCTGGGCGGGATCGACAAGTCGGGCGTCATCGCCGCCCTGCGCCCGCACATCTTCTTCGACGACCAGGTCACCCACCTCAGCGGAACGGCCGCCGGCACACCGAGCGTCCACGTCCCCTTCGGCGCCGTCAACGAACTCCCCGAGGCCTGACGGACGCACGGCCGCGGCCCCGGGATCCGTCCTCGGGCAGACCTCAGCGAGGCGGCGGGCCGAAACCGCCCGGGGCGGCGGGGCCGGGGCCGAAGTGCGGGCTGCCGAAGCCCGCGGAGCCGGCCGCCGGGGTGCCCCACGGGGCCGGGCCGGCCCCGTACGGCGCGGGTGCGGGGCCCAGCCGCGGCCCGAGGTAGTGCGAGACCACCGCGTGCAGCTGCGCCAGCCACTCCTGGATGCGGGCGGCGCGGCGGTTGTGGACCTGGCAGGAGTACGAGGTGCCGTCCTGCAGCCGGACCGTCACGACGAGGTGGCTGCCGCGGTGGCCCGGACCGTAGGTGATCCCGGCGAGCTCGTCCCACGTGAAGTCCGCCTCCACGCCCTCCACTTCGAAGACGACGCCCGAACCGTCGCAGACCACGCTGTTGCGGCGGTCGGCGACCACGAACTCCGGCGCGCGGAGGGGAGCCGCCCCCGGGACGGCCGGCGCCGCGGCCGGTACCGGCGGCATGCCGTGCGGGAGCGGTGGAACCGGCTGCGGCGGGTACGGCGTGGACGGCGCGCCGCCCGCCGGGGCGTGCGGCGCGCCCGGAGCCTGCGCCGGCAGCGGCGGGGGCGTCCGGGGCGCGAGGGACGCAGGCGGCGGCGTCTGCGGGGCGAGCGACGCCGGGACGGCCGCCGGCGGGGGCGTCGCGGGCGCGCTCACCGTCGGAGTCCAGCCGGGGGCGGGGGAGTCCGCGGGCGCCGCGGAGCCGTCGGCGGTGAGCAGGTCCAGCAGCGCCGACGGCGTCGGCCGCTCGGCGGGGTCCTTCGCCAGGCAGGCCGCGACCACCTGGCGCAGTCCCTCCGGGACCGCCTCCAGGTTCGGCGGCTCGTGCACCGACCGGTACATCAGGCCCATCGGGGTGCCCTCGCCCCACGCGCTGCCGCCCGCCGAGGCGACCAGCACGGCCCCGAGCGCGAACACGTCGGCCGCGCCGGTGACGTCGTGGCCCAGCGCCTGCTCGGGCGCCAGGTAGCCCGGCGTGCCGAAAGCCGTGCCCGTCGCGGTCATCCGGGTGGACTCCAGGGCCCGTGCGATGCCGAAGTCGAGGACGCGCGGCCCGTCGTCGGCCATCACGATGTTGCCCGGCTTCAGGTCGCGGTGGACCAGGCCGCAGCCGTGGATGGCCTCCAGCGCCTCGGCGAGCGCCGCCGCTAGGGTGCGCAGCCCCGCCTCGTCCATCGGCCCGCCGGCGGCGAGCCGGGCGGCCAGCGTCGGCCCCGCCACGTACGCCGTCGCCAGCCACGGAGGGTCCCCGTCGACGTCGGCGTCGACCACCTGTGCGGTGTGGAAGCCGCCCACCCGGCGGGCGGCGGCCACCTCGGCCCGGAAGCGCTCCCGGAACGCCGGGTCCGCGGCGAGCTCCGGCCGGGCCACCTTCACGGCCACCAGCCGGCCGCCGCGGGAACGCGCCAGGTAGACCGTTCCCATGCCGCCCTCGCCGAGTTTGCGCTCGACGCCGTACCCCCCGATCCGTTCCATGCGCCCAGTATGAGGGCCTGCGCCGACACCGCCGCCACCAGGGAGGCCGCTCCGGTCCCGCCCCCGCGGTCCGCGCCGCAGGGTGCGGAACACCGCCTGCGGTGCGGTAGAGTTGGTGCCGAGCCCGCGCCGTGACAGCGGTGGCGGGATCTGCGTTGGTGGTCCAAGGAAAGGCACCCCACTTCCTGTGGGGGGATGCAGGTGCAAGGCCTGCCCAGCGCTCTGCCAAGGCCCCGGCCTCCCAAGGGAGACCGGGGCCTTCTGCGTGTCCGCGCAGCTCCGGCGGCCCGGGGCCCGGGCTGTTGCCGGTATTCCGCCACCGGAAGCGGAACAATCCGTCACCATGGGTGCACCGCCCGCCACCGGCTTGGAGGCCCGTTGATGGACGCCCGAGACATCGCCGCTCTCGAGGACAAGGAGTACGAGGACCTGATCGTGGCGAACGCCCACCCCCCGGCCCGCAGGCCCGAGGTGTGGGCGGCCCTCACCCACCCGGACAACCTGGGCCGCACGTACGACATCATCACCAACGTCCACCAGCGCACCGGCAACGTGCTGCGCAAGCGCAAGGCGGAGCGCGACCTCTTCCAGACGGAGTGCTTCGCCCGCGGCGAGGAGGGCAAGCGGGAGTGGTTCGCCACCCGCGCCGAGTACGAGAGCTGGCGCAAGCGGGCCGCCAACTTCCACCAGATGATCCAGCGGGCGATCTCCGAACTGGGCAAGGTGCAGCGGTCGGTGAACCGCTCGGCCAACCACCGCGTCGCGCAGGAGCAGCGCGAGACGCTCCGCAGGCTCGCCCTCGCCGTCCACCGGCACCAGGCGGCCCACGCCCGGGAAGGCGCCGCCGCCGCGCCGATCGACCGCGAGCTGTGGCGGATGCTGGACGCGCTGACCGTGCCGGTCGGCGCCGAGCAGGAGCAGGTCCCGCTGCGCACCATGCTCGACATCTACTGGAGCGAGGCGCGGCCCGCGGGGAAGGCCTGAAGCCCCCCGGCCGCCGCGCGCAGCGCCCGCAGCGCGCTCAGGCCACCCTCCGCTCCGGGCGAACGGCCAGGCGCAGAAGAGGGCTTCCGCTTCCGCATCCGTCAACTATAGTTACGCACAGCGGGCGTCAACTATAGTTACGCCCGCGGAAGGAGGCAGTTCCCCGTGGCGGATCCCGCAGAAGGACCCGAAGCACCGGAGCCGGCCAGGCGAGGACCCGTCCCGGTCCCGGGCCCCGGCTCCTCCTTCAGCGACCGCCTGAACTTCCTCTTCGACCGCGTACGGCCGCCCGGCGCCGAGGAGTACACCAACGCGCACGTGGCCCGCACCATCTCCTCGTACGGGGAGGACAGCTACACCCGGTCCCACATCAGCCTGCTCCGCGCCGGCAAGCGCACCCCCACCATCACCATGGTGCCGCTCCTCGCCCGCTTCTTCGGCGTGGAGGCCGCCTACTTCGTCGAGGACGAGGTGACGCGGAAGGTCGCCACGCAGTTCGAGATCCTCCGCAAGCTGAAGGAGAACGGCGTCGAGCAGCTCGCCCTGCGCGCCATGGGCGTCTCCGCCGCCGGCCAGCGCAAGGTGCTGGCGGCACTCGAAGCCGTACGCAAAGAGGAAGGCCTGACCGACGACCCCGCAAGGGACCTGCCGTGACCGGCGACCGGTGTCTCCGGGAGAAGGGGAAGCTCCATGTGGCTCAGCCGTCGTAAGGGCGGAACCCGCAGCGAGGCCGACGAAGTCGAGCACCGCAGCCGGGAGTTCGTCGAAGGCCTCGGCCTGCCCGAGGCGGACAGCGTCCTGGACCTGGTGCCGTTCATGGAGGACCGCCTGGGCCGCACCATCCGCCTCATGCCCTTCGCCTCGGACCCCGCCGACCCCGACTCCCTCGACGCGTCCGCCCCGTGCGGCCTCTGGCTGGCCACCGGCGACACCGACTACGTCTTCTACGACACCGCCATCAGCCGCGCCCACGCCGAGATCATCGTCGGCCACGAGTTCGGCCACATGCTCAAGCGGCACCGCGGCGGCGCGGCCGTCGACGCCGGCAGCCTCGGCGGCCTCATCACCGACATCGACCCCGCGACGGTCCAGCTCGTCCTCGGGAGGACCCGGTACAACGAGCCGGAGGAGTTCGAGGCCGAAATGCTCGGCTCCCTCCTCCAGGAGCACGTGAGCGCATCCCGCCCGCAGGGCATCCGGGAAGCCGACCCGATAGCCCGCACGCTGCTGCGCTGACCGAACAGGGCCCCGTGAAAGACATCCTCCACCCACTGTGCCTGGCCATCGCCGGCACCGGATTCCTCATCCTGGTGCGCGACCTCGGCAGGCGCCGCCGCGACCCCGCACTCGTCGCCCTCGCCTTCACCTACGGCTTCTCCGCCCTCAGCTACGCCGTCTCCCTCACCCCGGTGTGGATCCGCGTCGACGGGTTCTTCGGCGTACCGAACATCGTCGTGCCCATCGCCCAGGGCTTCGTCATCGTCGTCCTCGCCCTCCAGGCGACCGTCCTCGCCCACTGGTCGAAGCCGGCCGCCGAGGCGCGCCGCCGCAGCCGCATCCTCCTCGCCGCCGCCGCCGGCGTCATCGCCGCCATGGCGGTCCTCTTCGCCTCGCTCACCCCGGCCTCCACCCGGCCCACCGACTTCTCCCTGTACTACGCGCACGACCCCGTCTTCCAGGCGTACGTGCTGCTGTACTTCGGCGTGTACAGCGCCGCCGAAACGTATCTGGCCGTCTCCTGCTGGACGTACGCCCGCACCGCCGCCGACCGGTCCATCGCCTTCAGCCTGCGGCTCGTCACCGTCGGCGCCGTCATCACCCTCGGCTACAGCGGCATCCGCATCGCCGCGATCATCGGCGCGGAGGCCGGGTTCAGCGTCAGCCACCTCAACGGCTTCGCCTGGGCCTGCGGCGACATCGGCGCCACCCTCACCCAGATCGGCTACCTGATCCCCACCGTCGCCCTGCGCGCCGCCGGCGCCCGCGACTGGGCCACCGCCCACCTGCGCCACCGCCGCCTCGCCCCCCTGTGGGCCGCCCTCGACCAGGCAGACCCCGGCATCACGCTGCGCCGCCCGTCCGGGCAGGGCCTCGACCTCCTGCGCGGCCGCAGTGCCCACTTCCCGCTGCTGCGCCGCCGCGTCGAGATCCGCCAGGGCCAGAAGGTGATGCGCCGCTACCTCGACCCCGCCGTCCGCGCCGAAGCCGAGGCCCGCCGCTCCGCCGCCGGACTCGCCGGCGCCGAACTCGCCGCGGCCGTCACCGCCGACCAGATCCGCGCCGCCCTCGACCGGCACGCGGCGGGCGACCCCGTCGACGCCCCCGCCGACTACGCCGACGCCGACCTGCCGCTCGCCACCACCGAGGACGAGCTGCGCCACCTGCAGCGCGTCGCCGCCCACTTCACACCGCCCGCGCCGCGCGGCAACCGCACCGCCGCGCGCGCCGCCGCCGACACCACCGACGCCGGCACCGCCGGCAGCGCCGCCCCGGGAGCCCGCCCGTGATCCTCCGCCGCACCCTGCTCCTCGCCTCGACCGCGGTCGCCGCGGCCGCGTCCATGGCCACCCTGTCCGCCTCCGCCCGCTCCCGCGGCCCCGCCGGCAACCCGGGGGCCCCGCGCCCCGACCTGCACCTGGCCCCGGCGCGCGAGCAGCTCACCGCCCTGCGCCGGCGCGACACCAGCAGCCGCGCCCTGCTGGAGCAGTACCTCCGGCACATCGAGACCGCCAACCCCGGCCTCAACGCCGTCGTCACCCTCGACGCCGAAGGCGCCCGCGCCGCCGCCGACGCCGCCGACCGCCACCTCGCCCGCACCGGCAAGACCCTCGGCGCCCTCCACGGACTGCCCGTCACCGTCAAGGACGCCCTCGAAACCAAGGGCCTGCGCAGCACCAGCGGCTCACCCGACCTCGCCGGGCACGTCCCCGACCGCGACGCCGACGCCGTCGCCCGCCTGCGCGCCGCCGGCGCCGTCATCGTCGGCAAGACCAACGTCCCCGTCATGTGCCAGGACCTCCAGACCTCCAACCCGGTCTTCGGCACCACCAGGAACCCGTACGACGACACGAAGACCGCCGGCGGCTCCTCCGGCGGCCCCGCGGCCGCCGTCGCCTCCGGCATGACCAGCCTGGAGGTCGGCTCCGACCTCGCCGGCTCGCTCCGCCTCCCCGCCGCGTACTGCGGCGTGTACGCACTCCGGCCCAGCGGCGGCATCGTCCCCACCCGCGGCCACATCCCGCGCCCGCCCGGCTGGCTCTCCACCTCGGACATGCTCACCATCGGCCCGATCGCCCGGACCGCCGACGACCTCGACGTCCTCCTCGACGTCCTGGCCGCCCCCGCGCCCGCGGAGGCCGCCGCCTGGCGCATCGACCTCCCCGCGCCCCGCCGCGGCCGCCTGGCGGACTACCGGATCGGCATCTGGCAGGACGACCCGTACTGCCACGTCGACGACACCGTCCGCCGGTGCCTCGACGGCATCGCCGCCCTGCTGCGCACCGCCGGCGCCGCCGTCGACGACAGCACCCGGCCCGTCGACCTCCCCGCCAGCGACCGGCTCTTCCAGCGCCTCATGTTCGCCACCGCCAGCGCCACCGCCACCGACGAGGGCTTCGCCGCGGACGTCGAGGCCGCCGAGAAGATCCCCGCAGGCGACCCCCGGGGCCTCTTCCTGCACGCGCGCACCATGCGGCACCGCGACTGGCTTCGGGCGAACGAGGACCGGGAGAAGCTGCGCACCCGCTGGGCCGACTACTTCACCACCCACGACGTCCTCATCACACCGGCCGTCCCGGCCCCGGCCGTCGACGACCAGACGACGACGCCGCTCCCGGACCGGTACATCACCGTCGACGGGGAGAAGCGGCCGTACTTCGACCAGACGGCCTGGCTGAACCTCGCCGGCCACGTCAAACTGCCGGCCGTCGTCATGCCGGCGGGGCGCACGCCCGGCGGGCTGCCGCTGTCCGTGCAGATCATCGGCCCGTACCTTGCGGACCGGACCGTCGTCGACGTCGCCAGGCACCTGGCGCGGCACCTGCCCGCGCCGGTCCGACCGCCCGCGTTCACCACGTGACCGGGCGCCCATGACCGGGCTCGCTCTGCCCCCACGGGGGTGGGGCGGGGCGAGCCCGTACAAACATGCAGGGCCCGGATACCGACGGGGGATACGGTACCCGGGCCCTGCGATCATCATCATAGTCCCCGCGGTCGGGTTCCGGTCCACCGCGGGGACCGAGTCGTGCCCGAACTGCCGCCGTTCGGCCCACCGGAGGGGCTCCGGTCCGTGTCAGACGGGGGCCGCGCGGGTGGCGGCCGCGGCCACGGCGAGGAGGTCCGCCTCGCGGTGCCGGCGGGCCACGAGGTGCAGGCCCACCGGCTCGCCGGCCGGCGTGAACCCGGCCGGCAGGCTGATGGCCGGATGGCCACTGATGTTGAACGCCCAGGTCAGCGCCACGCTGAGGGTGTCCCCGGGGCCGTCGTGGCCGTGCGGGGCGTTCGGTGTCGTCGGCGTCGCCACCAACTCCGCGTCCGCGAAGACCGCGTCGAGCGCCCGGGCGAGGTCGGCGCGGGTGCGGTGTGCGGCACGCTCGGCGCCGCCGTCCGCAGCGCGCCCGCGCAGGGCCTCCCAGCACGCGGCCGGATCCGGCAGGACGACCGGCACGCCGACGGTCTCGACCGCGCCGGCGCCCGCGAGCGCCCCGAGGTGCGCCCGAGCCGTCCGCGCCACGGCCGGCTCCGTCGCCGCGAACCCGAGCGTCGCCGACCAGGCCGTGCGCAGCGGGCGGATCGGGCCGTGATCCGGCGGGGGCGCGCCGGTGAGCGCGGACAAGTAGGCTGCGGCGTCCTGCGGGTGACGGGCGAGCGGGCCGGCGACGTTCAGCCCCGCCCGGTCGCGCGCCGGCACCGATCCGTTGGTCGGCTTCAGCCCGATGACGCCGCACCAGGCCGCCGGGATGCGCACCGACCCCGCCCCGTCGCTCCCCGTGGCCAGCGGCACCATGCCCGCGGCCACCGCCACGGCCGACCCGGCGCTCGAACCGCCCGGACTCCACCGCGGGTCGAACGGGTTGAGGGTGGCACCGCGGTCGGTGGCGCCGTACGTCTGCCAGCGGGTGCCCCGGCCCGGGGTGGAGGTGGCGCCGACGGGCACGCACCCCGCGGCGACCAGCCGCGCCGTCTGCGGGGACTCCAGCCCCTCGGTGCCCTTGACGGCCAGCGGCACCCCGGCCAGCGGCAGCCGCTCACCGGCCCGGACCCGGCGGTCGACGGCGTCGGCGTACCGGGCCGCCCCCGCGTCCCACACCGCGGTGAACGCCCGCAGCCGCCCGTCGTGCTCGCGGATCCTCTCCAATGCGGCGGCCACCACCTCCCGCGCCGACACCTGCCCGCCGTTGACGGCCCCGGCGGTGGCGCAAGCGGACAGCCGAGCCAACTCGTCGGCGGCGGGGCAGGGGTGAGGGGCGCGCATCCCCCCATGATCGCCGGTCGGCGGGCGGGACCGCCAGAACGGGTGTACGGGGCACGGCGTGTCCGCCAGGCTGTCCCTGGCAGCCACGGAACACCTGCACCTCCGGGCGTTCCGGAAACCGCTCCGTCCCGACCCTGCCACCGGTCTGCCCGGCGCCGGGTTCCTCGTGGTGGCTGCCGTCGATCGCCTTCGGCGGACCGTGACCCCGGCACGCGGGCGGACGGGCTGAGCGGTCCTGTCGGTCAGTCTGCGGGCGTGTCGCCCACGGCGAGCGCGGCGATTCGGCGCAGCCGCCGGCAGTAGTCGGCTGCCGCCCCGTCACCCATCCCGGGAATGACTCGGTCCAGCCCGTCGATGCCGGTCCGCAGCAGGGCGCTGTCCTCCGCGTCGAGCGGGCCGCCGTGGTCGAGCCGGCGGACAAGGCTGCCTGCCATGCCCCATTCGAGGAGCCACACGTCGGTGCCGTCGAAGGCGCCATGCCGGAGGCTGTCGGGGAAGGGCTCTCGGCGGTGTTCCCGCCAGAGGCGGTCCGCCGTGTGCGCCTGCTCGGCCGAATCGTTCACCCGGCCATTCTGCCGCAGCCCCGGGGCGCTGATCCGGACGCCCTCCGCCGGGCGGGCGGGCCCGGACGGTGCCACGCTGGGAGGGAGCGCCGCGACCGGCGCAGCCTCCCGGGCCGGCGGCCCGGCGCTCCACCGCTCACCTGTGGAGATGCACCATGTCCCCTGGAGCAGCGCCCCGTACATCCCGCGCCCGCCGGGCAGTCCTCGCGGCCGTCCTGGCCGGCGGGGTCCTCGCCGCCACCGCCCCCGCCGCCGTCGCGGCCGCGGACGACGCCGCGCTGCGGGCGCCGGCGCCGCCGTGCCGTACCGACCAGCTCGTGGCGAACAGCGCCGAGCGCGTCGGCGCCACCGGCTGGCGGATCACCGTCGTCAACGACGGCCCCCGCCCCTGCACCCTCGGCGGCCATCCCCGGCTCGCCCTCGCCGGGCAGGGCTCGCCCGACCGCGGCAAGCCGCTCGCCGTCACTGCGCAGGGCCGCCCGCAGCCCGTGCTGCTGCGCGTCGGCGGCGCTGCCGCGACCGTCGTCGCGTTCACGCCGGTCCTCGGCGAAGCCGACGGCTACTGCGCCTCCGGCGCCGATCCGACGGTGGCCCCCTCACTCGTCGTCGCGGTGCCCGGCGGCCGGGGAGGCCTCCAGCTCGCGCCGGACGACGGGGGCGAGTTCGCCCTGTGCGGCGGTACCGTCCGCGCGACCCCCTTCCGCCCGGCTTCCGCCAACTGACGGCGGACCTGCGGAAAAAGCGTTGCCGCCCACTCCCGCGCACGCCTAGGGTCGACCGCACCGAACGGCGTGTAGCTCAGCCAGTCAGAGCACCGGGCTTCCTACCCGGAGGGCGCAGGGGCAGGTCCTGCCACGCCGGCTATGAACGACGACGCTGACCAGCAGCACCCGGTGCCCGCCGCCCGCCCCGACGTGGCCGTCTCGGCCGGCTATGCCGCAGGCCGGTTGCGGAGGGCGCTGCACACCTCCCTGACCCACCCCGATCCGGCCGCACGGTCCCGCGCGGCCGGCCGGATGGAGAAGTGGCGGGCGGTGCTCGCGGGCATGGCGGACGGCACCTTGGCGGTCGGCTCCCGTACGCCCGTCGCCGGACTGCCCGCCTGGGTCACCCCCGAGGTGGTCCGGGGCGGCTTCGCCACCGGCACTCCCGCCGCCGGCGGCCCGCTCGCCCCGTACGAGGAGGAGGCCGCCCGCCGGGCCGGCGTGCCCGCGGACCGGGCCGCCCTCTTCGCTCACGCCCTGACGGAGGACGGCCTCGCCGGCCTGTGGCAGCTCCTGGACAGCGGCCGGTACGAGGTCGCGCTGCCCGAGGAGGCGGCCCTGCTCACCGTCGCCTGGCTGGTGCGCGCCGACGACTTCGACGCCGCCTCCGAACTCGTCGCCCGGCTGAGGCCGTTCGCGGACCGGCTGCGGTTCCTGCCGCGTCCCGCCGACCGCCCCGCCGCCGACCCGAACGCCGTGCACCGCCGCACCGTCGGCGAGGCCGCCGCCGCGCTGCGGTCCCGGCGACCGAAGGAGGCCGTCGAGGCACAGCGGGAGGCGCTGTCCGTGTGGCGGCCCTTCGACGACGAGCTCCTCGCCTACTGGCTTCCCCGCATCGACGCCGAAGCCGCCGCCCCGGCCCGCACCGGTGTACGGGACGGCGGTGCCCGCGCCCCGCGTACGGCGGCCCCGTGCGCCGAGGCCGCGCGCCTGCTGGAGCGCTACCGCGGCCTCGCGGCGAACCACACGCGGTGCGGCAGGCACCGCGACCCCAAGAGCAACACCGGCATCATGCTGCGGGCCTTGGAGGCCGCTGCCGCAGGCCGCCGGCACGAGCCCCGGCTCGCCGGACTGCTCCGGCACGCCGTGGCATCCGCGGTCGCCAAGCGCGGCCGGCCCGGCTCGCCCGAGCACGCCCGGCTGCGTGCCGAGCAGGCCCGCCAGGCCGCCCAGCCGGCGCACCACCGCATCGCCGCGGCCATCGCCGACCGGCTCGCGGAGCTGGACCAGGGCGCGGGCACGCCCGACGTGGACGGCCCCGTCGCCCCGATCGGCGCACCCGAGGCCGAGGCGACCGGCCTGCCCGCCGGCACGGCGGTCCCGCCGCGACTGCGGCAGGTGGTCGCCGGCGCGCTCAGCGCCCCGCCGGAGACCCTCGTCGAGCGCGGCCTCGTCCCGTCGGCGGAGGTGCTGGCCGCGCTCGTGCCGCAGCTCGTGGCCAACGCCACGGCCGCCCGCCACGCCGACCCGGCGCTGCGCACCCTGGCCGCCGCCACCTACCGGGCGTTCCGCAACCGCCGTTCGCTGCTGCTGCTCCACTACGCGCACCAGGTGCGCGTCGACGAACTGCCCTGGGTGAAGGCCGTCGCCGCGCACGGCACCGACGCCGACACCGGGGCCCGGGCGCGGGCCGCGGCACACGCCGCGCTGCGCCGGGTCGGCGACCTGGCGGTCGGCGCGTTCCCCGGCACGCTGCTGCCCAATCCCCTGGTACGGGAGATGTCCCACCTGGCGCAGCAGGCGGAGCTGTCCGCGCCGTTCACCGAGGAACTCGCCGCAGACATCTTCATGGGGGGCTTCACCCCGAAGTTCCTCGCCGCCGCGCGCACCGCGGCCGACCTCCTCGACGGAAGCCTGTACGCCCGCTACTACGGCATCGACTGCGCCGCCGTGCGCAGCATGGCCGTCGTCCATGCCGCGGAAGGCCTCGGCAGCCCGGCCCGGCGGCCCCGTACGGTCGCGGCGTTCGACCGGCTGTGCGCGGAGCGCGCGGGCGGGGACGCGGGGCGCTCCTGGTCGCCGGCGGCGAACGGCACCGTCATCGAGCAGGCGCAGATCCTCACCACGCACAACCTGGCCGTCCTCGTGAGGTACGCGGACGTGGCGCCCGCGGCGGGGTGGGAGGCGCTGGCAGGGGAGTGCCTGGCGGCTGTGTGCCGGCTCGTCACCCGCGTCCAGGGCCATCCCCGCCCCCTCGGGACACTGAAGGACGCGGCGTACGCGTGGCGGCAGATGCTGTTCCACCTGTCGCTGTGCCCGCCCGACCGGCAGGCGGCGTTCGTCGAGCACGCGGCGGCCGAAGCCGCCCGGCAGCCCTGGCACACCGCGGCCCGCCTCGCCCCGGCGGTCGCCGGACTGCGCCTGGTCGCGGCCGGCGGGGCGTTCGAGGCGGACGGCACCGCCCTGGGCGGGCTGGCGCGCCGCTTCCAGGGCTGGACGACGGCCGGGCACTGGATGCGGGGCCGTCCGGCCGGCTGAGCCGCGCGGGCGCGACGCGGCCGGGGCGGGGGAGTGGTGTCGCCCACATCCCGAGTCGGCGGATTCCAAGGCGGCTGCGGTGATTTGTGCATCGATCCACAGGGGCCTGGCGGGCACAGCCGTCGAGCCAACGGACCGGACCCTTCCGACAGGCGGTCAGCCCACCCCGAATTCCCGGCGGTTGTCGCAGTCGGATGGCACCATCTGGCGCGTGGTTCGAACGGCTACAGGGGGTAGGCATGGCGAACACGTACGACTGGCCGCGCGGAGCGGAGAGCGCCGACAGCGAGGCGCTGGAGCGCTGGCTGGACGCCCGGGGGTGGGAGGTCGACCCGACGGTGTTCATGGCGGGCGTCCTCGGCCCGGCGGTCCAGGTGCGCCCGGCCGGGGAGGCCGCGTTCGAGGACGAGGCGGGCCTGCTGATCCTGCCCGGTGAGACGGTGGAGTTCGACGGCCGGCGCATGCGCATCGTCCCGCTCCTCGCCGCCGCGGCCGCCCCCGCATAGCCGCACCGGCGGGAGGCGCCGCCCGCTCAGCGGCGGCTTCCCGCCCCCGGCATTCGCCCGGCGCATTGCCTCACGGGGGGCGTTCCGCGCGGGGGCGGAAGAACGGACGGAGGATTCCGGGGCACGGGCCGGGGCATGCGCCGTCCGGGCGCGGATGTCACCCGCCCGGCCTACCATGAAACGGCCGGACCGCTCCCCGGCCGCGTGTAGCGACGCCCCGGGCGGCTCCGGCGTTTCCGCAGGCCGCGGCACCCGTCTCGGGGGGCGCACGGGCTGCCCGGCCGCCTTCGCCACCGGACGGGAGGGCGCGATGTCCGCGTACCGCACCGCAGCCGCCGACGGCCGGATCGCCGGAGTCCCGGGCGGGACTCCCCTCAGCGTGCCCGGGGCCCGGTATTCCGGCTATTGAACGAGTGGGGGCGTGCATCGATTTCGTGCGCCCGCGTAAAGCGCCGGCCTTCGATCCCTGTATGGCGAAATCGTTGTGGCGAGAATTGCATCTGCCATGAATTGGTAATGCCTTGGTAAATTGGACGCTGCTCCTGCGGTGTGCAATGCGCCGCGGGTTTCCCGCCGGACCCCGGCTGTTCCGGGCCGGTCCCCGCGTGCCGCACCACCCGCCCCAGCAGCGCATCCGGACCCGACCCGACCACACCGCGCCCACACGGCACACCCCCCTGCGGGCGCAGGAGGCAGGCCCTCGTGAATCCCTCATCGAAACGGCGCGCCCATGCCGCCCCGATCGACGAACGGGAAACCCCGCCCATGACCGACACCACTTCCGTGCTCGCCGCATTCCGGCGCCCCGCCCTGTTCCGCAAGGAGACGATGGCCTCCCTCGTCGTCTTCCTGGTCGCCCTGCCGCTGTGCGTCGGCGTGGCCGTCGCCTCCGGAGTCCCCGCCGAACTCGGCCTCATCACCGGCATCGTCGGCGGCATCGTCGTCGGCCTCATGCCCGGCAGCAGACTCCAGGTCAGCGGGCCCGCCGCCGGCCTGACCGTCCTCGTCTTCGAAGCCGTACGGGAATTCGGGCTCGGCATGCTCGGCGTCATCGTGCTCGCCACCGGACTGCTCCAGGTGGTCCTCGGCTGGGCGCGGTGCGGCCGCTGGTTCCGGGCGATCTCCGTCTCGGTGGTCCAGGGCATGCTCGCAGGCATCGGACTGGTCCTCGTCGTCGGCCAGTTGTACACCGTCGCCGGGGCGGAGCAGCCGCACTCCGGACTCCGCAAGATCCTCGGGATCCCGGGCCTCCTGGCCGAAACGGTGACGAGCACAGCCGCGCTGACGGCGGCCGGCGTCGGCGTGTTCACCGGCGCCGTCCTCGTCGCCTGGACGAAGGCGCCCGCCCGGGTGCGCGCCGTGCCGGCGCCGCTCGCCGCTGTCGCCCTCGCCACCGCGGGAACGGCGGCCCTGGGGCTGGACGTCCCGAAGGTCGAGGTGCAGGGGCTCCTCGCGGCGATCCAGCCGCCCAGCCTGAGCGACCTCGGCGGACTGGGCACCCTGGCCGTCCTCGGCACCGTCCTCGCCTTCACCCTCATCGCATCCGCCGAATCCCTCTTCAGCGCCGCCGCCGTGGACCGCATGCACGACGGCCCTCCCACCCACTACGACAAGGAGCTCGTCGCCCAGGGAGTCGGCAACACCGTCTGCGGCGCCCTCGGTGCCCTCCCGATGACCGCCGTCATCGTGCGCAGCTCGGCCAACGTGCAGGCAGGCGCGACGACGCCGCTCTCCCGCGTCCTGCACGGCGTGTGGCTGCTGCTGTTCACGGTCCTGTGGCCGACCGCCATCGGCGTCATCCCGCTCGCCGCGCTCGCGGCCGTGCTCATCCACGCCGGCTGCAAGCTGATCCCCGTCAAGGCGCTGGCGCCGCTGTGGCGCGAGCATCGGGGCGAGGCCGTCATCCTGTGCGCGACGGCCGCGGCCATCGTCACGACGAGCATGTTCGAGGGCGTGGTCCTCGGGCTCCTGCTGGCCGTCGTGAAGTGCGCGTGGGAGACCTCCAAGGTGCAGGTGACCGTGCGCGAACTCGTCGGCGGGCGCACCGTGGTGGCGCTCACCGGCAACGCGACCTTCCTGCGCCTGCCGCACATCCTGGAAACGCTGGAGGCGCTGCCGCACGGCCGGCCCGTCGAACTCGACCTCACCGGGGTGCGCCACCTCGACCATGCCTGCCGGGCGGCCCTGGAGGGATGGGCCGAGCGGCGCCACGAGGTCGGCACGGCGCCGGTGCGGGTCAGGGAGCCGGCCGCGCAGGAGGCCGGCGGGGCCGGACCGGGGCCGTCGGCGGCGGGAGGCTGACGCACCCGCGGCTCCGGCGGGGGCCGGAGCCGCACAGGGCCGGCTGCCGCCCGCCGCCGGCAGCGCCAGGCTCCGAGCCGCCCGGGAACCCTCCAGGGCGGCTCGAAGCCGCGCCGACTCCCGCCGGAGCACGCAGGATTCAGGCCGTCCTTCTGGCCGACCGGCGACGATTCCTTGGTTTCCCCTTGTCCGCTTCTTGGGCTCCCCTTTACTGTCTGGGGGCGGCGCAAAGCAGCACTCTCGCCGCAATTCCCCATCTAACGGAGGTATCCCATGGAGCAGCTCATCCGCAAGATGACGCAGGACGACGTCTGGAACCGCTGGGTCGCCGCGAACTCCGCCCAGGGCGCGAAGGACGGGTGCATCAGCGCCTCCCCGAAGGCGGGCTGCATCAGCGCCGCCGGAAAGACCGGCTGCATCTCCTGACGGCCGTACCGCCCGGCACCGCCCGAGGCGGGGTCCCGAAGGCCGGCACCGCACCGGCAGGGCCGCCCCCTGCCCGCTCGGCCGGCCCGACGGCCCCGCCCGGCGGCCGAGACCGCACGCGCCGCCACGGCCCACCCGCCGCCACTCCCGCGCCCCCGCACACCCGAAGGTGGTCATGGACGCCACACCCGCCCCGAGCGGCACCCCGGACGCGGACGGGTTCCCGTCCCCCGAAGTCCTCGCCTGCATCCGGGACATACCCCTCTACCAGCCCTCCCTCGCCCGGGGCCGCTTCCCGATCCTGGAGAAGCCCGACATCGCCCGGGGCTTCCCCGACAACTGGATGACCCCGCGTCTGGCCGCCGCCCTGGAATCCGGCGAAGCCGAGTACGTCCTGTCGACGGGCACCAACCACGCCCGGATGCAGCTCATCCGGCCCCCGTACTTCCTGCTCCGCTCCTACTACCGGCTGTGGAGCGAGCACCCGGACCTCGCCCACACCTGGGAGAGCGGCTGCCGGCGCGTCTCGCTGACGACCGTCCTCGCCACCGAGCACGTCGCCCGCGTCAACGCCCGCAAGAACGGCACCGAACCCGCGGCGGAGCCCTCCCTCGACGACCGCCGGCTCGACGACCGCACCCTCTACCTGAACCTGCACCTGGACCCGGCGCAGTGGAGCCGCGACGACGTCGCGCGGATGCTCGCCGAGATCCGCCGCGTCCGCGCCGAACACCCCAAGGGCGACTACCACCTGGACTGCTCCGGCTACCACCTGGCGCACCTGGTGCACCGGGCGGAGGCCTTCGGCCTGTGGAACCCCGAGGACTTCCCCCGCCCGGCGAGCATCGTGACCGCCTACGAGTACACCCCGGCCAACGTCCGCCGCTACCTCACCGACCGGTTCGACGTCCCCGTCATCGACCTGTTCGGCAGCACCGAGCTGGGCTACCTCTTCCACGGCGACCGCCACGGCCGCTACCACCCCTACCTGGACCGGATGAGCGTCGAACTCGTGCCCGTCGCCCCCGGCAGCGGCATCCACAGCCTCATCGTCACCAGCATCCGCAACCCGTACATGCCGCTGGTCCGCTACCGCTCCGGCGACTGCGTCCGCACGGCCGACGGCAGCCCCGACCCGGCCGAGATCACCGCCTTCTGCGGGCGGGAGAAGGAACTGCTCACCACGCCGCACGGCCCCGTGGCCCACGCCGACGTCGACGACGTCGTCACCGCCGCCGCCCCGCAGGTCTTCCTCGCCCGCCTCGACGTGGCCGCCGGCGGTCCCGCCGCGCCCGCCCGCCTGCACTACACCACCTTCGACGGCCGCCCGCTGGACGCCGACCGGGCCTCCGCCCTCGCCTCCGGCCTGTCCGCCCTGACCGGCCGCCCGTGCACCGCCGTCCACCGGGCGCACCTCCCCATCGGCAAGTCCGGCAAGTACCCCTGGCTCGCCGCTCACGACGACCCGGCCGCCGCGCCCGCAGCGCAGCCGCCGCAAGGAGGCACGGCATGAGCCCCCGTACGAGCCCCGAGGCGCTGCGCGCCCTCCTCGGCCCCGCCCTGCACGAGGAGGCCGTCCGGTACGCGGAATCCCGCACCGGCGCGGGGCGTGCGTACGCCGAGCGGCAGGTCCTGGAGTGCCTGCGCTACCTCCACCTCGTCTCCTCCCACCCCGACCGGCTCGGCGGCCTGTTCCTGCCGGTCGAGCAGGACATCGACGAGATATGGCACTACCTGATCCTCCAGACCCGCGAGTACCGCGCCCTCTGCGAGGAGCGGCTGCCGGGCCGGTTCTTCATCCACCACCGCAGCATCGGCTACCAGGACTACCAGGCCGAGCCGGGGCGGGAGCGGGCCGCGGAGGAGGCGCTGCGCTGGATCCCGCTGTACTGCGCCGAGTTCGGCCCGCTGGACGAGGGCGTGCTGCCGCACTGGACCATCGTCCGGTTCCTGCACGAGAACCTCGGACTGTCCCTGGCCGAGATCTCGGCGCTGGACCCCGCCCCGGAGCCGCAGCGGCAGCCGCAGCCCGCCTCCGCGGGCTGACCGCGGGTCAGCGCGGGAACGGGGTCAGCGGGCGGTCCGGGACGAGGGCGGCGGAGATGCGCTGGGCGACCGTCTCCGCCGTGTTCCCCTGCGGGGCCCGCGGTCCGGTGGTCGTGGACACCGCGATCGCGAGCCGCTCGTCCGGCAGGTACGCCTGCACGGCGGCGTAGCCGAAGAACGACGGATTCGTCATCACCCAGCCGTCGAGGACGATGACCCCGACCCCGAAGTGCGCGTCGCGGGTCTGCCGCAGGCACACCGAGGCCGGGCAGTTCACGGTGGCGTGCCCCAAGCCGACGGTGCCGGGCTCCAGTTGGAGCCGGTACGAGGCGGGGGACAGCAGCTCGCCCGCGCCGACGGCCCGCGCCGACCGGGCCAGGTCGCAGACGTCCATGGTCAGGACCGCCCCCGGAGCCGTCGTCCAGGACGGGTTCCAGTACGTGGAGTCGACGTACAGGCCCTCCGAGTCCTCGGTGAAGGCGTGCAGCACGGGCTGCGGAATGGCCGGCGTATAGCCGTTCCGGGTCTGCCGCAGCCCCGCCGGCCCCATGACGCGCTCCTGCAGCAGCCTGTCCAGCCGCGTCCCGGTGATCTTCTCCAACGCCGCTCCGAGCAGGACGAAGTTGGCGTGCGAGTAGCTCCAGTCGGTGCCCGGGGGATACCACAGCGGGTGCCGGGTGGAGATCCCGACGAGCTCGTCGGGCGTCCAGCGCCGGTTCGGGTCCGCGCTCAACTCCTTGACGAACACCGGGTCGGTCACGTAGTCGTGCAGCCCGGAGGTGGAGGTGCCGAGCATCTTCAGCGTGATGCGGTCGCCGTCGGGCAGGTCGGGCAGCCAGCGCGATACGGGGTCGTCGAGGCGGACCCGCCCCTCCTCGGCGAGCTGCAGCAGGACGATGCCGAGGTAGACGATGCCGACCGAGCCGGCGCGGAAGTGCATCGCGGGCGTGGCGGGTTCGCCGCTGCGGGACTCGCCCACCGCCCCCGTCACGACCTCCCGCCCGTCCACGGCCACGCTGAACTGGACCGCCCGCAAGTCGAGTTCGGCCTTCGCGCGCTGAACGATGCCCGCGATCTCGCGAGCCGTCGCCCCGCCGGAGGAGGCGGGAGTGGCCGTGCATCCGTCCGCAACGGAGGGGACCGCTCCGGCGGGGACAGCGGCCGGAACCTGCAGGACCGCGGCGGCCAGAGCGGCGACGCAGAGCGACGCAACCGGTCGGTACCTCATAAAGGCACTATGCGCCCGCCCCCGCCGCACCGCGCGCCAAGCGCCACGGCCGCGCCGGGCGGATCCGCCCGTGGGAGAATGCCGGTCCTGACGACGCGAAGAGCACCGGCCGGGTGGCAGCAGGGGTCCGGACCGGGAAGGGTTACGGCAGGGGCGTGCCGCGGGCCGTGGTCCAGAGGGTGTACCACTCCTCGTGGGTGAGGTCGGGTGTGGGTCGCCGCGCCGCGTCGCGGCAGGCGCGGATGCGGGCCGGGTCGGACGTGCCGACGATCGGGGCGATGCCGGCCGGGTGGCGCATCAGCCACCACAGCAGCACCGTCTCGGGCGTCGTGCCCTTCTCCTCGGCCAGCCGGGACAGGAGAGCCGCCGTGGCCCGCTCGGCGGGCGTTTCCTGGCGGCCCGTGAACCGGCCCTGTGCCAGGGCCCCCCAGGCCTGGAGGCCGATGCCGTGTTCGCGGCAGAACTCCAGGGTGCCGAAAGGGAAGCCGTTCGCGGCGGCCTGCGGCGTGTTGAGCAGGACGCCCGCCTCGACCCAGTCGCGGCTGTGCAGACTCATCTCCAGCTGGTTGGCGACCAGCGGAACACCCAGCCGGGCCTGGAGTGCGGCGATCTGTGCGGCGCCCATGTTGGACACGCCGAACTGCCGGACGAGGCCCTGGCGGCGCAGCGACTCCAGCGCCTCGGCCGTGTCGTCGGGGTCCGCCAGCGGGTCGGGGCGGTGCAGCAGCAGGACGTCGATCACGTCGGTGCGCAGCCGGGCCAGGCTTTCCTCCACCCGCCGCAGGATGCTCTTGCCGCGCAGGTCGTACATCCCGGGCAGGCCGCCTTCGGGGAGGCGGATGCCGCACTTCGTCTGGACGGTGATGCGGCCGCGCAGGCCGGGGTCGCGCGCGAGTACCTCGCCGAAGACGGCCTCCGACTTGCCGTGCCGGTAGATGTCGGCGTGGTCGAAGGCCGTGATCCCGGCGTCCAGGGCGGCCCGTACGGCGGCCTCCGCCGCGTCGACGTCGGCGGGGCCGTACGGCTCGGCACTCCAGCTCCCGCCGAGGCCCATGCACCCGTACAGCACCCGCCCGGGGCCGCCGCCCGGACCGCTCGCGTTCGTCGTCATGGGCGCCACCCTAGGCCGCCCCGCCCGCCGCACCGCGGCCGGGGCGTTCGCCGGCCGGGTCGCGGGGTAGGCGTGCGGCATGGGCTACGTTCATGCGGGCCGGGGCTACGACCGCGACACCCGGTACCTCGCCACGCGGATCACCGCCGACGGCCGCGACGGGTATCCGGTCGAGCCCGGCCGGTACCGCCTCGTCGTGAGCCGGGCCTGCCCGTGGGCGAGCCGGGCCGTGGTCGTGCGCCGGCTCCTCGGGCTGGAGGACGCCCTGCCGATGGCGGTCGCCGGGCCGGTCCACGACGAGCGCAGCTGGACCTTCGACCTCGACCCCGGCGGCCGGGACCCGGTTCTCGGCATCGAGCGGCTCCGCGAGGCCTACCTCGCGCGGGACCCGGCGTACGACCGCGGCATCACCGTGCCCGCGATCGTCGACGTGCCCACCGGCGAGGTCGTCACGAACGACTTCGCGCAGATCACCCTCGACCTGTCCCTGGAGTGGACCGCCCACCACCGCCCCGGCGCGCCGGACCTGTACCCGGCCCCGCTGCGGGAGGAGATCGACGCGGTCAACGAGCTGGTGTACCGGGACGTCAACAACGGCGTGTACCGCGCCGGGTTCGCCGGCTCCCAGGAGGCGTACGAGGAGGCGTACGACCGCCTCTTCGACCGGCTCGACCGGCTCGGCGAGCGCCTGACCCGGTCCCGCTACCTGGTCGGCGACACCGTCACCGAGGCCGACGTGCGGCTGTTCACCACCCTCGTGCGGTTCGACTCCGTCTACCACGGCCACTTCAAGTGCAACCGGCACAAGCTCGCCGAGCTGCCCGTCCTGTGGGCGTACGCCCGGGACCTGTTCCAGACCCCCGGATTCGGCGACACCGTCGACTTCGACCACATCAAGCGGCACTACCACCTCGTGCACACGGACATCAACCCGACCGGAATAGTCCCGGCCGGCCCGGACCTCTCCGCATGGCTCGCCCCGCACGGCCGCGCGCTGCTGGGCGGACGCCCCTTCGGCGGCGGCACCGCGCCCGGCCCCGTCTCCCCGCGGGAGGCGGTCCCCGCGGCCCACACGCCCCTGGGCGCGGGCCCCGGCGGCACGCCCGCCTGACGGGGTGACGGCGGTGACGCCGGTGAGGCGGCTCCCGGTCCGCCCTGGGGCCGCCGTCGCGCCCCGGCGGCGCAGGTGCCTACTGCCGGCCGGCCCCGCCGGCCTCCGGCCCGGAGCCCCGGTCGGCCTTCTCGAAGGTGCCCAGTCCGTTGGCGTCCAGGTATTCCACCCGCATGCGGCCGTCGGTGAAGGTCACGCCGGTGCGGCCGATCGCGTTCTCTCCGGCAGTCTCGAAGCTGAAGGTGTCCCCGCTGTAGTGGGTGAGCGGGTAGTTCTGCGGCTTCGGTCCCAGGTGGAGGACCAGCCCGCCGCCGGACGTGCGGGTGACGGTGGCGCGGCCGTAGTAGGGGTTGGTGTAGGTGCCGGTGTACGCGTTGTCCGGGCGGGCCGGCTGCGGGTCGGCGGGCGGTTTGGCGTAGTCCGTCTCCGACCTGCCCTCGCCGAGCTGCTCTGCGTAGGACTTCGCGACCACGGGCAGCCAGTCGCGGGTGGGCTTGCCGTGCTCGGCGGTGTCGAAGAAGTTCAGGGCGATGGTGTCGGGGAGGCCGGTGGGGGAGCCGTTGGTGAGCACCGCGATGGCGAGCTTCTCGGCAGGGACCAGGGTGACGTTGGTGTTGGTGCCGAGCGCGAAGGCGCCGGAGTGGCTCAGGCGCAGCCGGCCGTGGTCGTCGTAGCGCACGTTCCAGCCCAGGCCGTAGTAGCCGGGCTGGGCGCCGGGCTCCGGGGGCGGCTGGCTGATGCTGTGCGGGACGTGGGTCTCGGCCAGGCCCTCGGCGTTGACGACCTGCCGCCCGTCGATCTTTCCGCCGTTCAGCTGGAGGCGGAGCCAGCGGGCCATGTCGCGGGCGTTGGAGCTGACGCCGCCGGCGGCCGTCTGGGCGTCGGCGTCGCGCACGTGGCGCGGCTTCCAGGTGCCGTCCTCGGTCTTGACGTGGGTCAGCGCGCGGTCGGCCGCGTTCTCGTAGTCGCTGAAGCGGGAACTGGTGCGGGTCATCCCGGCGGGTGCGTACAGCAGGTCCTCGGACAGCCGGTCCCAGGGCACGCCCTTGGCCTTGGCGGCGGCCTCGGCGGCCGCGGTGAAGCCGAAGTTGGTGTACGCGTAGCTGGTGCGGAACGGGCTGAGGGGCTCGTAGCGCAGGTGGGACAGGATGTAGGACTGGTCGTAGCCGAGGTCCTCCAGGAGGTCGCCCGCGTGGTCCGGCAGGCCCGAGCGGTGCGAGAGCAGGTCGGCCGCGGTGACGTGCGCGCTGACCCAGGGGTCCTTGAGGGTGATCCCCTTGAGGGGGGCGTCGAAGCCGTCGGCGCCGAGGGCCTGGGCCAGGACGGTCGAGGCCACCGGCTTGGAGACCGAGGCGAGCTGGAAGACGGTGTCGGGACCGACTTTCCCGCCCGGCGCCTCGGTGCTGCGGACTCCGAACCCCTTGAGGTAGACGACCTTGTCGTCGTGGACCACGGCCACCGAGACGCCGGGCACCCCGGTGCGCCGCATTCCCTCCTGCACCTGTGCGTCGAGTGTGTCCAGGGCCTTCGTGACGTCGAAGCCGCCAGGGCCCGGCGAGGGTGCGGCGGCGACGGACCCGGCCGCCAGGGCGAGCCCGGCGGCCACTGCGATTCCCCCGCGTCTGACCTTGTGCGGCATAGCTCCATTGAACGGCGGGCCCGCGCCGGGCGCCTGCGGAGACGCGCGGGCCCAGGCCCCGCCTGCTTCCGCCGCACCGCGCGCACGCGAATTCCCGGCACCGGCGTGCATGGGCCGCGCCGGCGTGGAAAGGGGCCGGGCATGAACGAATACGGACGGCAAGGCAATCCCGACCCCGACCCGGCGGTCACCCCGGGGCCGGCCGCGGGCGGTGGTGTGCAGCCGGGGGAGACCCCCCCGGGCGAGTCGAGCACCGCCGGCGGCGCGGGGCCGTACCGGCCGCTCAAGCGCGGCTGGGCCGGCGGGCCGCTCACGATCATCGTGATCGTGGCCGTGCTCTGCGCCCTCTTCTTCCTCGCCTACGCGATCATGGTCGCGCTCTGAGTCCGGCGGACCGCTCCCCGGGGGCGCACTCCCCGCCGTGATGGAACAGTGGGAGGGGTGCCGGAGGGATCGGAGGGTTGCGGAGGATGTCCACCAGCGGGGAGATGTTCGGGGCGCCGTGCTGGGTGAGCCTGGCCACCCACGACCTCGCCTCCGCCGAGGCCTTCTACGGAGCGGTGCTCGGCTGGACCTTCCGCACGACCCGCCTCGGCGAGGAGTTCCGCGTGGCGCTCCAGGACGGCGTGCCGGTGGCCGGCATCGGCGCCGTCGTGCCGCGCCTGGGGATCCCGATGGCCTGGACGCCGTACTTCGCCGTCGAGGACGCCGACGTCACCGCCGCACGGATCCGCGAGCGCGGCGCCACCACGGCCGTCGGCCCGCTGGCCTTCGCCACGGGCCGGGCCGCGCTCGCCGCCGACCGGGAGGGCGCGGCGTTCGGCTACTGGGAGGGCGAGGTGGTCTCCCAGTGGACGTCCGCGGAGGACGGGGCGGCCTGGGCGGAGCTGCGCTCGCGCGACCCGTTCGCGGCCGCCGTCTTCTACGGCGAGGTCCTGGACTGGGCGACCGGCCGGCCGGGCTCCCTGGACGTCGCGTACGAGCACGACCACGTCGTCGTACGTCGCGGCACCCTGACCGTGGCCCGGATCAGCGGGGGCGCCGTCGGCGGCGACCCGGACCCGCGGCTGCGCCCCCGCTGGTGCGTGCACTTCGCCGTGCCCGACCTGGACGAGGCGGCGGACCGGGCGGTCCGGGCGGGCGGCCGGCAGGCCTCGCCCGTCGAGCAGACGCCGACCGACCGGCGGATGGTGATGCGGGACAAGGCCGGCGCGCTGTTCACGCTCGCCGAGGCCCGCGAAGCCGTCGCCTGACGGCTCCGCGGGGCGTCACGCGGGGTGGCCCGCCCGCACATGCCAGACGTCGTGAAGCGTCAGCAGGTCCGCCGGCGGGGCGGGACCGGGCGGGGACTGCTCCACGGGGTCCAGCAGGAACCCGACGTGGTCCCCGCCGTCGACGCGGGCGGTGATGCGGCCGACGAACCAGGCCCGAGCGCCGTCCAGCAGCGGGGTCCCGTCCGCGGCGGGCCGCCACGCGACCCGGGCGAACTTGTCGACGCGGTCGCCGGTCTCGCCGCCGAACAGCTCGGCGAGCGGCAGCCCGCCGCGGTCCACGAGGTGCACGGCGAGGCTCTCGGCGGCCCCCGCCACCCGAAAGGTGTGGTTGAGGCGGGAGAGCCACACGACGAAGCGCGGCGGCCGGATCGAGCACTGCCCGGCGAACCCCACCAGGCATCCGGCCCGCTGTCCGCCCGCCTGCGCGGTGACGATGCAGACCGTGTCGTCGAGCAGATCGGTGAACCGGTCCAGGCCGGTGTCCGGCATGCGCACCACCTCCCACGTGCTCGCTACCCGCTGCCGCCGCATTGATCCCCGCCGGCCGAGGGGTCCGGGCGGCCCGGGGGAGCGGTGCGGCGGCGAGGCCGGCCGCGGTTGCGGCTGCGCCGGACGCGCAGCCGGCTCAGCCGCAGGCGCCGCTCCGCCTCCGGGTCCCGGGCCGCGAGCTCGGCGAGCGCGGGATGCGGGCGGAGGGCGGCCATCCGGGCCTCGACCGGGTCGGGCCGTCCGCCGGCCGGGCCCGGCACCTTCCGGTACCGGTCGAGCAGGGCGAGCTGCGCGACGACCGCGAGGCCCGCGGCGACGGCCGCGAGCCACTCGACCGGGCCGCGCGGGACGCGGTCCACGACGGCCGCCGCCGTGAACGCCATCCAGCCGATCAGCAGCAGCGCCGCCATCGCGGCGAGGCAGCCCGGCGGGCGGGTCGGCGCGGGCCGCAGCGCCTCCGCCGCGGCCCGCGCCGGCGCGTGGAACCGCTGCCGCGCGGACCAGAGTTCGCTGTCGCGCTGCTCCAGGTTGCCCAGCGCCGCCGGAGCCGTGCGCCGGCGCAGCGCGGCCAGCAGCGCGTCGGGCAGCGGATGCCCCGCAGCGCGGCCCGTATCCGCTCCCGCGGCGGTGGCCCGCAGGTTGCCGCGGTGGTTGACGGTGGCGAGCCCGTCCAGGACGAGGCGGGCCGCCGCGGCCTGCAGGTCGTCGCCGTACCACCCCTGCCCGGAGGCGGCGTGGTACGGGTCGACGTCCATCAGCGCGCACCGCCGGGCCGCCGCGCGGTACCGCCGGCCGTACCGCCACCCGCGCAGGGCGAGCAGCCCGTACAGCACTGCCGTCAGAGGCGGTTGTACGCAGGCGAGGGCCGCGGTCGTCGTCATGGCCCTCAGGCTAGGAGCGGGCCTGCCGGGGCGCGTCCCCCTTTTACCGGGGGGGGCGTTTCAGTCGACCAGGACGCCCGGGTTGAGGATGCCCCGCGGGTCGAGCGCGGACTTCACGGCGCGCAGCGCCAGGGCGAAGGGTTCGGGGCGCTGGAGGTCGTAGCCGGGGCGGTGGTCGCGGCCGACGGCGTGGTGGTGGGTGATGGTGGCCCGGTGGCGGTGCAGGACCTCGTTCGCGACGGCCTTCAGGTCGTCCCACAGGGCCGCCTCGTCGCCCGGCCGGCCGGCGGCGAGGACGGTGAAGTAGGGGGCGGCGCCGTCCGGATACACGTGCGTGAGGCGGCAGTTGACCGTCGCCGGGTACCCGGTGGCCTTGGCGGCGGCCGCACCGACCTCGCTGCGCACGGCTTCGATCAGCGCGGGGATCCCGTCCCAGGTGGCGGCCGTCTCGAAGGTCTCCGCGACGGCGCCCATGCGGGCCAGCCCGTCGCGCAGGTACGGCATCCGCAGGAACGCCGAGCGCCACGCGGCCACGGCGGCGTCGCCGCCCGAACCTGTCCCGCCGCCTGCTGCGGTGCCGGGGCGGCCCCCGTGGGCCTGCGCGAGCGCGACGGCCCGCTCCAGCAGGCCGCCGACGGGCTCGTCCGCGGACTCGAAGCCGAGGACGAGAACGGCCGACCCGTCCGCCCGGACACCGGACAGCGCCGCCTCCCCGGCGTCCAGCAGACGGCAGTTGGCGGGCCGGAGGCCGGACTGGGCGACGGCCCGCACGGCGTCGAGCGCGGCCCCGAAGCCGGAGAAGGACAGCGACGCCGAGGCCTTGTGCCGGGGGCGTGCGACGAGGCGGACCCACGCCTCCGTGATGACGCCGAGGGCACCCTCCGAGCCGATGAACAGGCGGTCGGGGGAGGGACCCGCCCCGGAGGCGGGCAGCCGCCAGGAGGCGCTCACCCCCGCCGGGGTGACGACGCGCAGCGACTGGACGGCGCCGTCGATGTGCGTGCGGCCGGTGGCGTAGTGGCCGCCGGCGCGGGTCGCGATCCAGCCGCCGAGTGTGGAGAACTCGAAGCTCTGCGGAAAGTGCCGCAACGTCAGCCCGTGCGGCCGAAGTTGCGCCTCCAGGGCCGGCCCGAGGGCGCCCGCCTGGATGCGGGCCGCCCGGCCGAGGGCGTCGACCTCCAGGACGCGGCCCATGCGGGTGAGGTCGAGGGAGAGCACCGCGTCGTGGGCGTCCCCGCGGTACTCGACGCCGCCGGTGACGGACGAGCCGCCGCCGTACGGGACGACGGCGATCCGCCGGCTGCCCGCCCAGTCGAGGAGATCGGCGACGTCCTGTTCGTCCGCCGGGTGGGCGACGAGATCCGGGATGCGGCCGGGGCGCCCGCGCAGCGCCCGTACGACGTCCCGGTACGCCTTGCCCATCGCGTGGGCGGCCCGGACCGCGGGGTCCGCGGTGACCAGGTGGGCGAGGCTCGCGGGCGGCTCGGCGGCGGGGCCGCCGAGCCGCCCGCGAGCCTCGCCCACCTGGTC
>NZ_RPSE01000279.1:0-8481 GCF_003949955.1 Streptomyces sp. WAC05292 | reverse complement strand
CCCCACGACCCCGCCGCACGCGCCGAGTGGACCGCGCTCCTGCACGCCCGCGGCGACGCCCCCGGGGCGTACGCGGCCGCCGGCCTCGACCGCGACACGACGCTGTCGGAAACGGGCGTCCAAGGGGGCCGCACCGACCCGCATTCCGTCCTGGCGGCGGACGGCGTCGACCTGACCCGCCTGGAGCGGGAAGTGCGGCGGCTCGCCGCCGCCGGCGAGGGCGGCCGGTTCACCGTGCCGACGGGCTGGTACGGCCTCCTCGTCCTCCGGCCGGACGGGGCCCGCGGCCTGCGCGTGTCCGGCGAGCGACGGCAGTGGAACGCCGACGCCTCCGGGCCCCGCCTGCCCGCGTTCGCGTACGAGCGGCTGCCCGACCTCGAACTCGTCCGCACGGGCCGGATCACCCCGCGCGAGCTCCACCCCCTGGTCGCCGCCTCGCTGTTCCCCGGAGCCGGCTCCGCCGCCGGCCCGCCGGGACCCGCCGCGCCCCGCCCCGTACGGGTACGCTGCCGCACCGCGTGGCACGAGGTGCACTCCCGCGGCGGCACCCTGGACCTCCTCCACCACAGCGCCGAGGAGCAGCGGCGCGAGAGCGCCATGCGGGCCTTCGGCGGCGCCGTCACCGGCTGCTTCGCCGTCCAGCACGCCTGGACCGCGCCCGACGGCGTACGGCTGCCGCGCGCCCTGCGCGAGGAGCGGCGCGAGCTGTTCCTGCGCGTCCAGCACGGGGACACCCCCGGGGTCGCGGCGCTGCTCGACGCGGGCACGGACCCGCGCGTCCGCGACGGCCGCGGCTGCACACTGCTGCACCTGCTGCCGCAACTGGACCACACGGCACTGCTGCCGAGGCTCCTCGACGCGGGCCTGTCCCCGGAGGTCCGGGACGGGCTCGGCCGCACCCCGCTGGTGACCGCCGTCACCAACGGCGGCTCCGCCGACCTGGTGTGGGCGCTCGTCGCGGCCGGCTGCCGGATCGACGCCACCGACGAGGCCGACCTGTCGCTCGCCCAGATCATCCGCCGCTTCCGGCGCACCGACCTCGGCTTCCTGCGCAGCCGCGTCGAGGAGGAGTTCCCGGGCATCGGCGCCGACTGGTTCGACGACTGGATCGAGGAGCAGGAGGAGTACGCGGAAACGGACGACGACGAGGACGCCGGCCCCGACGCCGGCGCGGACGAGGACGGCAGCGCATGAGCAACGGCCGGCCGAGTGCCCTGGAGGCCGCCGACGTCCTCGGCGCGCGGCTGCGCTCCACCCGCACCGAGCGGGCGGCCAACCCCCAGCTGGAGGCGCTGGCCCTCGCCGTGACGGCCAACCAGCCCGTCCTGCTGTGGGGCGAGCCCGGCATCGGCAAGTCCGCCGGCATGCAGCAGCTCGCCGACGCGCTCGGCACCGGCCTGGAGACCGTGATCGCCAGCGTCCACGAGCCGTCCGACTTCGCCGGACTGCCGATCGTGGGCGACGACCCGGCCGCCACGGGTGTGCCCATGGCCCCGCCGGACTGGGCCGTCCGCCTCGCCCGCACCGGACACGGCCTGCTGTTCCTCGACGAGCTGTCCTCCGCCCCGCCCGCCGTGCAGGCGGCCCTGCTGCGCGTCGTCCTGGAGCGGCGCGTCGGCAGCCTCGTCCTCCCGGAGGGCGTGCGGATCGTCGCCGCCGCCAACCCGCCCGCCAGCGCGGCCGACGGCTGGCACCTCAGCCCGCCGCTGGCGAACCGGTTCGTCCACCTCGACTGGACGCACGACCCGCGCACCGTCGCCCGCGGCATGGCAGGCACCTGGCCGGAGACGGCCCTGCCCGCCGTCGACCCGGCCCGCATCCCCGGTGCCGTCGCCCGCGCCCGCGGCGCGGTCTCCGGCTTCCTGACGGCCCGGCCCGGCCTCGTCCACCACATGCCGAACGAGGCCGAGGCGCGCGGCCGCGCCTGGCCGTCCCCGCGGACCTGGGAGATGGCCCTGCGGCTCCTCGCCACCGGCTACGCGGCCGGCAGCAGCCGGGAGGCCCTCGCCGCGGCCCTGGCCGGCGCCGTCGGCGACGGCGCCGGGCTGGAACTGCTGGCCTACCTGGAGAACCTCGACCTGCCCGACCCCGACCGGGTGCTGGCCGACCCGGGCGCCTTCGCCCTGCCCGACCGCGGCGACCGCCAACTGGCCTTCCTCATCGCCGTGGTCGCCGCGGTGCAGGCCGAGCCGACCCGCCCGCGCTGGGAGGCGGGCTGGGCGGTCCTCGCCAAGGCCGTGGACGCGGGCGTGCCGGACGTCGCGGCCCGCGCCGCCGCCGACCTCGCCGCGATGAGAGACCCTGACTGGCCTGTGCCCTCCGGCATCGACGCCTTCGTGGAGCTGCTGCAGCTCTCCGGCGCGCTGCCCGGCGGCGGCTGACCGCCGTGGACGCTCCCGCCGGGCCGCCGCGCCCCGCCGCCGGATCCGGGCCGGAGCCGGCCCGACTGGACCGGGCGAAGCTGCTGGCCGCCCGCTACCGGGCCGCCGAGGCCCGGCCGTACCTGGCGTCGGCGCTGTACGCGCTGGCCGTCGTACCGAGCCCCGCCGTGCCCACGATGGGCGTGGACCGGCACTGGCGCGCGTACGTCTCCCCGCGCTTCGTGGACGACACCCCGGTGGCGGAGCTCGCCGGGGTGTGGGTCCACGAGGTGGCGCACCTGCTGCGCGACCACCACGGCCGGGCGGCCCGGCTGCCGGCCGCCGACCAGCGCGACCACGTACGCGTGAACATCGCGCAGGACTGCGAGATCAACGACGACCTCCTCGCCGACGGGCTGCCGCTGCCCGAGGGGCGGATGGAGCCCCGCCTGTTCGGCCTGCCTCCCGGCGGGCTCTTCGAGGTGTACCTTCCGGGCATCCCGCCCACCCCGCACCACCACCCGGACTGCGGGTCGGGGGCCCACGGCGTGCCCGCGCCGTGGGAGCTGGGCGACAAGGCCCCCGGCGGCATCGGCCGCATGGAGGCGGAGGCGCTGCGCCGGCAGACCGCCCAGGCCGTGCGGGCGCACCGGCGCAGCCGGGGGAAGATCCCGGCAGGCTGGCAGCGCTGGGCAGACGAGCTGCTGGAGCCGGTCGTCGACTGGCGCCAGGCGCTGTCCGGGGCGGTCCGGGAGGCGGCCGCCTGGGCGGGCGGCG
Source organism: Streptomyces sp. WAC05292 (assembly GCF_003949955.1). Lineage (NCBI taxonomy): Bacteria > Bacillati > Actinomycetota > Actinomycetes > Kitasatosporales > Streptomycetaceae > Streptomyces > Streptomyces sp. WAC05292. Next base: position 5,344 of record NZ_RPSE01000279.1, on the reverse strand, counting down.
CCGTCGACTACACCTACCGCCGGCCCTCGCGGCGCACGCCCGCGCTCGGCGGCCGCGTCGTGCTCCCGAGCCTGCGCCGGCCCTTGCCGCGGGTCGCGGTCGTCATCGACACCTCCGGCTCCATGGGGGAGGCCGAACTGGCCGCCGCCCTCGCCGAGGTGACGGGCGTGCTGCGCGAGGTGGGGGTGCGCGGCAACAGGGTCGCGGTCCTGGCGTGCGACGCGGACGTGCACACGGTGACCCGGGTGACCCGGGCGGAGCAGGTGGTCCTGGAGGGCGGAGGCGGCACGGACATGGCCGTCGGGATCCGCGCCGCACTGGCGCTGCCGGACCGGCCGGACATCGTCGTCGTCCTGACCGACGGGTACACGCCCTGGCCGCCGGAGCCGGTGTCCTGCCGCGTCGTCGCCGCGCTGGTGGGGGAGGGCCCGCCGGATCCGCCGGACTGGGTGGAGACCGTACGCGTCCCGTCCGGGGCGTGACGCAGGGCCCCGCAGCGGCGGCGGCGCGCAGGCCCGGGCTGGCCGAGAACATGTGCCGCCGGCCGGTCCGGGAGGCTGCGCATGACAGCATGGCCGGGCAAACCCGTGGAGCAGAGGGGGAGTTCGTGAGCAGCTCGTCGATCGGCGTACGCAAGGGCCTGGCGAGGGTGGAGGTCGCCCTCCGGTGGGATCCGAGCCCGGCGGGGTCGCCCGCGCACGACCTGGACATAGTGGCCGCCGTGTACGGCGCCGCCGACCCGTACGGCGAGCCCGTCCAGCTGGTCCACTTCGGCAGCCGCTCCCCGGACGGCACGATCATCCTGACCCGCGACAGCCGCACCGGGCAGGGCTTCGGCTACGACGAGGTGATGACGATCGAACTGGACCGGATGCGGCCGGAATCGGTCCGGGTCGTCGTCGGCGTGGTCATCCAGGACACCGGTTCGGACGGCGGCCGGCGTACGACGTTCGGGGCCGTCGGCGGCACCGGCGTCCGCATCCGGGAGGGCCACCTCGACCTCGCCGAGGACGACTTCGCGGGGGTGCCGGACGCGACCGCGGCGACGGTGGCCCGGTTCACCCGGGACGGCGCGAGCGCCTGGGTCCTGGACGCCGCCGTCCGCGGCTCCGACGCGGAGCCGGAGCAGTTCGTCCGCACCATGGGAGCCGACCGCCCCTGACGCGCCCCGCAGCGGCGGGACGAGGATCCGCGCGGGCCGGGCGGCGGCCACCTCGCAGGCGGGTGGTCGCCGCCCGGGCCGGGTGGCGCGCTGCCGCCGTCCCCACGAGGCAGCGCGGGCGGGCCGCCGTCCGGTCATCGGTGACGGCGGCCCGCCGGTTCAGGGGATCGGCGCCAGGCCCAGCGCGGGCAGCACGGACGCATCGACGAACCGCTCCATGTAGGCGGTGTCCGCGTAGCGCCCCTCCAGTACGGGCCGGATCCGCAGGACACCCATCAGCTGTGCCGGGAGGAACTCCAGGGCCGGGTGCCCGGCGGTGATCTCGCCGCGGTCCACGGCGCGCTGCACCATCGCGCCGAACGCCGCCAGTTCGGGCTCGACCAGCGCCTCCCGCAGGGCCGCCTGGAGCTCCTCGTCGCTCAGCACCGCGAGCCCCAGGGCCTGGGTGAGGCGCGTGTCGCGGCCGGAGGTGCCCGCCGCGATGCGGGCGGCCTCCCGCAGGTCCCCGGCGAGCGTGCCGGTGTCGACCGCCGCGAGGGTCCCCCGCCGGTGCGCCCGCAGGGCCGCCGCGACCAGCTGCGGCTTGGTCCTCCACTGCCGGTAGAGCGTCGACTTGCCGCAGCACGCCCGGGCCGCGACCCCCTCCATCGTGAGCGCCTCGTACCCGTGCTCGCGCAGCTCGTCCAGCACGGCGGCGTACAGCTCCTGAGCCCGCTCGGGGCTGATCTTGGAGCGGCGCGCGGCGGTGGCCTGCGTCGATGTCATGGGGCGGCGCTCCTCGGGGCTGCGCGGCGGGAGGGGTTTCCGTGCCGCAAGCATACGCCGGACGCAGGCGTATCGGTACACCCGCGTATCGATACGCTCATGTATCGATACACTGACGTCTCGCTTCACGGTGGCCGAACCGACCGCCCTCCACCCCCGCACCAACCCCGCGCGGTCGGCGCCCGAGTACAGGAAGGGAGACCGGGGGAATGACCTCCCACGACACACCCGACGGGCGGCACACCGGCCCGGGATCCGGGCGCAGGCCCCGGCTCGTGCGCGAGCTGCTCCTCGTCGCAGGCCTGTTCGCCGCCTACAAGGCGGGCCGCATGCTCTCCACGGGACGCACCGGCGAGGCCTTCGCCAACGCCGACCGCGTCTGGGACCTGGAGCGGGCCCTGTACCTGCCGGGGGAGGGGCTCGTCCAGCGGCTGCTGCTCCCCGGACCCGGCATCGGCGAACTGCCCGTCCACGCCGCGAACACCTACTACGCGGCCGTGCACTTCCCCGCCACCGTCGCCTTCCTGGTCTGGCTCTACCTGCGCAGACCCGGCCACTACCGGTGGGCCCGGCGCGTCCTCGCCGTCCTGACCGGCGCCGCCCTCGTCCTCCACCTGGCCTTCCCGCTGGCCCCGCCCCGGATGCTGGACGCCGCGCACCTCGTCGACACGGGGCTGGCGTACGGCCCGTCCGTCTACGGGGCCGCGCCCGCCGCCGACGCCGTCGCCAACCAGTTCGCCGCGATGCCCTCGCTCCACTTCGGCTGGGCGCTCGCGCTGGCGGCCGGCATGGCCGCCGCGACCCGGTCCCGGTGGCGGATGCTCTGGATGCTGCACCCCCTCGCGACGCTCCTGGTGATCGTCGGCACCGCCAACCACTACTGGCTCGACTCGGCCGTCGCCGCCGCCCTGCTCGGCGCGGCCCTCGCCGTCGTCCCGCGGCCCCCTGCCGCGGCCCACCCGCCCGCGCCCGTACGGGACCTGCCGCGGCCGCGGCCGCGGCGCGCCGACCGGTCCGCCGAGCCCGTCGGAGCGGGCCGGTGAACGCCACCGCCGTCGCCGTCGCCCTGTGCCTGGCCTCATCCGCCGCCTACGCGGCGGCCGCCGTCGCCCAGGAGCGCCTCGCCCGCGCGGGCGAGGCGCGCAGCACCAGCGCCCTCCTCCGCAGCGGACGCTGGTGGTCCTCCGCCGGGCTGAACGCCGCCGCCGCGCTGCTGCACGCCGCCGCACTGCGCTACGGGCCCCTGACCCTCGTCCAGCCGCTCGGGGCGCTCACCCTCGTCGCCGCCGTCCCGCTCGGGGCGCGCCGCGCCGGGCGCCGGGTCGCCGCAGCCGAGTGGCGCGGCACCCTCGCCACCGTCGCGGGCCTCGGCCTGCTGCTCCTGCCCGCCTCCGGGCCCGCGCCGCACGCCACCCTCGACCTCGCGGAGGCCCTCGCCCTGTCCGGTGCGACCGCGGCCGCCATCGGCGTCCTGACCGCCCGCCGCGACGTCCGCTCGGGGCTGCGGCACGCCACCGCCTCCGGACTCGCATCCGCCGCCGCCTCCGCGCTGACGCAGACCGTGGCCGTCGCCGCCGCGGGGCGCGGAGGCTCCCCTGCCGCCGGAACGGTCGCCGCCGTCGCCGGCCTCGTCGCGGTGTTCGCCGTGGGCGGGATGCTGCTGTCGCAGCGCGCCTACCGCGGCGGCCTCGGCGCACCGCTCGCCGTCGTCAACCTGGCCAACCCGCTGGCCGCGGCGGCCATCGGCGCCGTCCTGCTCGGGGAGCGCCTCCAGGGCGGGGCCGCGGGGCTGCTGCTCGCCGCCGCAGGCGCCGCGGCCGCGGCGCGCGGCGTGCTGCTGCTGACGCGTTCGGCACCCGGCGTGCAGCACGCGACACGCGCCAACGGGCCCGGCCGGGAAGGCGGTTCACAGCCGGCCGCCGGTGCGGCGGTCTCCGGTGTGGCAGCATGACGGGCATGGCCGACCGCTCGATCCTCTCGCTCTGGTCCAGGAACTCCGTCCTCTCCATCGGCTCCGCGGGCTCCGTGCTCTCCATCGGGTCCGTCGGCAGCGTCCTGTCGATCGGCTCCGCCGGCAGCGTGCTCTCCGCCGGATCGGCAGGCTCCGCCCTGTCGGTCGCCTCCGCCGCCTCCTGGCTGAGCAGCAGGTCCCTGCTGAGCGCCTGCTCCCGCCGGTCGGTGCTCTCCTACCGCTCCCGCCGTCCGCCCGCCTGCGCCCGGCCCCGCCGCGCGCAGGCGGCCGCCGGCCCGGCGCGACGAGGCAGCCTCGCCGCCGGTGCGGCCCTCGCCCTGCTCGGCGCCGCCGCGGTCGCGGCGGCGGCCGGGGCCCGCCGGGGAGAACCGCTGCGGCCGTCACCGCGTCCCTGAAGGCAGGGGCGCGGCGCCAACCGCCGCGCGGCACCGGGTACGACGGAGCGGAGTGAACGGGCATGGGCATCGTCAGCTGGATCGTCCTGGGGCTGCTCGCCGGAGGCATCGCCAAACTGCTGCTGCCGGGCCGCGACCCGGGAGGCCTGATCGGCACGACGCTCATCGGCATCGCCGGCGCGTTCACCGGCGGCTGGCTCTCCGCCCGCCTCCTCGACAAGCCGATCGCGGGCGAGTTCTACGACCCGGCCACCTGGGGCGCCGCCATCGCGGGCTCCCTCGTCCTGCTCATCGCCTACCGCATCCTCTTCGGCCACTCCCGCAGCTGACCGGCCCGGGATGCCCCGCCGCCCCTCACGCAGGGGCGGGATCCGGCCAAGCGCGGGGCGGCCGCCCTGGCGCAGGCCTCCCGGCGGGGCTTCACTGCGGGCCCATGACACGACACAGGAAGCCGGGGCTGCTCGGCGCGCTCGCCCTCGCGGCGGCCACCCTGGCGGCCGCACACCCCGCAGCCGCGGCAGACCCCGCACCGGCGCCCGCCGCGTCCGCCGCCGCCGCGCCCGCCGCCGACGTACCGCCCGAGTTCGGCACCGACTGGCACGACCCCCTCACCGCCGACCCGCCGGTCCTCCGCCCGCCGACCCGGTCCTGCGAACTGACCGTTGCGGAAGCCCAATTCCGGGACTTCACCCCCTACCGGGGCCGGTACACCCCGCCCGCCGACTGCGGCACCGGCCCCTGGGCCAAGGTCGTCCTGCGCCTCGAAGGCAGGGTCAAGGGCCGCCAGTTCGACCGCCTCGGCCACCTCTCCCTCGGCGGCGTCGAGATCCTCCGCACCTCCACCCCCGAGCCCTCGCCCGACGGCATCACCTGGACCGTCGAGAAGGACGTCACCCGCTACCGGGACACCCTCAGCCGGCCCCAGCCCGTCGAGATGCTCATCGGGAACGTCGTCAACGAGACGTACACCGGTGTCATCGACGCCAAGGCCACCCTCGTCTTCCACACCGCCGAGCGCCACCACCCGGCCCCCGACACCCCGGACCGCGT
>NZ_RPSE01000278.1:0-8488 GCF_003949955.1 Streptomyces sp. WAC05292 | reverse complement strand
GCCCGAAACCGGGGCCTCCGCCCCCGGACCCCCGGCCTGTGCCGCGCAGCGGCACGCTCCAGCCCCGCCGGCGCTTGAGGCGCCGCGGGGCTGGAGCCGCGCGGAAACCACACCCCCGAGGGGGGCCGCTCAGGACGTCAGGCGGGTCAGGGCCTCGGCCAGGGGGAGTTCCTCGCGGGTGCCCGTGGCACGGTGCTGGAGTTCGACCACGGACTCCCCCGCCCGGCGGCCCGCGACCAGGATCCACGGCACGCCGATCAGCTCCGCGTCGGTCAGCTTCACCCCGGGCGAGAGCCCGGCCCGGTCGTCGAGCAAGACGCGCCGCCCGGCCGCGGCCAGCGCCTCCGCGGCCTGTTCGGCCAGCGCGAGCTGCACCGCCTTGCCCGCGGCGACGACGTGGACGTCGGCGGGGGCGACTTCCGCCGGCCAGGACAGGCCCCGCTCGTCGGCGGTCTGCTCGGCGAGGGCGGCGACGGCGCGCGAGACGCCGATGCCGTAGCTGCCCATGGTGACCCGCACCGGCTTGCCCTCGCGCCCCAGCACGTCGAGCCCGAAGGCGTCGGCGTACTTGCGGCCGAGCTGGAAGATGTGGCCGACCTCGATGGCGCGGTCGAGCCGCAGTCCGGCCCCGCACCGCGGGCAGGGGTCGCCGGGCTCCACGACGGCGACGTCGAGATGGCGGTCGACCTGGAAGTCGCGGCCGCAGACCACGTTCCGGGCGTGCGTGTCGGGCTTGTTCGCGCCGGTCACCCAGGCCGTGCCGGGTGCGACCCGCGGGTCGGCGAGGTAGCGCACCTTGCCGAGGCCCTGCGGGCCGACGTACCCGCGCACCAGGTCGGGGCGGTCGGCGAAGTCCTCGGCGGTGACGAGTTCGACCACGGCGGGCGCCAGGTGCTCGGCCAGCTTGCCGAGGTCGACTTCCCGGTCGCCGGGCACGCCGACGGCGGTGATCTCGCCGTCCACCTTGACCAGGAGGTTCTTCAGCGTCGCGGACGCGGGGACGCCGAGGTGGGCGGCGAGCGTCTCGATGGTCGGGGTGTCGGGGGTGGGGATCTCCTCCAGCGGCGGGTGCTCCGCGGAGGCGTCCGCCGCCTCGGCCAGGGGGAAGGTCACCGCCTCCGTGTTCGCCGCGTACCCGCAGGCCGGGCAGTCGGCGAACGTGTCCTCGCCGGCGGCCGCGGGCGCGAGGAACTCCTCGGACGCGGATCCGCCCATCGCCCCGGACACCGCCGAGACGATCCGGTGGTCGAGTCCCAGCCGGGTGAAGATGCGCTGGTAGGCGGCCCGGTGGAGGGCGTACGACTCGGCGAGGCCCTCGTCGCTGACGTCGAACGAGTACGAGTCTTTCATCTGGAACTCGCGCCCGCGCAGCACGCCGGAGCGCGGGCGGGCCTCGTCGCGGTACTTCGTCTGGATCTGGTAGAGGATGACCGGCAGGTCCTTGTAGGAGGTGCACTGGTCCTTCACCACGAGGGTGAAGATCTCCTCGTGGGTGGGCCCGAGGAGGTAGTCGGCGCCCTTGCGGTCCTTGAGCCGGAAGAGCAGGTCGCCGTACTCGGACCAGCGCCCGCTGGTCTCGTACGGCTCCCTCGGCAGCAGCGCGGGCAGCAGCACTTCCTGTCCGCCGATGGCGTCCATCTCCTCGCGGACGATGCGGGAGACGTTCTCCAGGACCCGCTTGCCGAGCGGCAGCCACGTCCACACGCCCGCGGAGCTGCGGCGGACGTATCCGGCGCGGACGAGGAGGCGGTGGCTGAGGGTTTCGGCGTCGGCCGGGTCCTCGCGGAGGGTCCGCGCCATCAGCCGGGACATGCGCTGCACGTGTTGCGTTGCCATGCGGCGAGGCTACCGAACGGCGGCGGGGCCGCCGAAGGGGTTTCAGGGCCGCAGCAGCGGCAGCGGGGCGCCCATGACGGCGTACGGGAGGCTCGCGCTCGGGAAGTGCACCTGGCGGGCGAGGTCGGTGTAGCCGAGGGAGCGGTAGAGCCGGCGGGCCGGGCTCTCGGCGTCGATCGCGGAGAGGATCGAGCGGGGCTCGGCGGCGCTGTCGGTGATGCGGGTGATGAGGGCGCGGCCGACGCCGCGGCCCTGGAAGCCGGGGTGGACGTGCAGCTCGGTGATGACGAAGGAGCCGTCGAGCCAGCCGTCGTGTCCCTCGGCGCGCAGGTACGGCTCGACGATGGAGGACCACCAGTAGGCGCGGTCGTTCGGCATGCCGTACACGAACGCGGCGAGCGCCCCGTCGTCGGTGTAGGCGCCGAGGGCGCGGGCGCCGGGGCAGGTCATGTGGCGCTGGACGATGTACCGGCGGATGCCGACCTCCTCCTCGCTGAGGCCGAAGGCCACCGCCTGCACGCGCAGGGCCTCGTCCACGCGGGCGGCGAGGTCGAGGGGGCCGATGGTCAGGCCGGCGGGCCGGGCGGGGCCGTCGCCCGCGGGGGTAGGCAGCATGCGGTGACCTTACTCGGCGGTCGCTGCGGGCCGGTACGCCCGGGAGCTAGAACAGGACGCTCATGAACGCGCCGACCTCGCGGAAGCCGACGCGGCGGTAGGAGGCGCGCGCCGCGGTGTTGTAGTCGTTCACGTACAGGCTGACCACGGGGGCGACGTCGCGCAGCGCGTACTCGACGACGGCGGCCATGCCGGTCTCGGAGTGTCCGCGGCCGCGGAACTCGGGGGCGACCCAGACGCCCTGGATCTGGCAGGCGGCGGGGGTGGCGGCGCCGATCTCGGCCTTGAAGACGACCTTGCCGTCCTCGACGCGGGCGAAGGAGCGGCCGGATCCGACGAGCTCGGCGACGCGGGCCTGGTAGAGGAGGCCGCCGTCCCCGGCGAGCGGGGAGACGCCGACCTCCTCGGTGAACATGGCCACGCAGGCGGGCATGATCAGGTCCATCTCGTCCTTGCGGATGCGGCGGACGAGCGGGTCGGGGCGGACGTCGGCGGAAGGCTGCTCGGTGACCATGAGCGGCTGGTGGGCGCGGACCTCGCGGGCGGGTCCCCAGCTGGGTTCGAGGAGCCGCCACAGCAGGGACGTGGCTTCGGCGGGGCCGACGATGGAGGAGCAGCGGCGGCCCGTGCGGCGGGCGCGGTCGGCGAAGGCGCGGACGGCGTCGGGCGGGGCGCAGACGGGGACGAGGTTGGCGCCGGCGTAGCAGAGGGAGCGGAGTTCGCCGTCGGTGTAGTAGCCCCACATCTCGCCGCCGAGGCGCCAGGGGTCGAGGCCGGCGACCCGGACGCGGGAGGTGACGAAGGCGTTCTCGACCGGCTCGCGTTCGAGGACGGCGAGGGCGGCGTCGAGGTCGCCGGGCCCAAGGACCCGGGTGGTGGTCTGCGTCAACACTGGGGCCTCACATGCAGGGCTGCTGATCTCCGAACTGTACCCGCCGCGGGTCGGGGCCGCCCGGTCCGGCCGGGGGCCAAAATGCCGCCGGCCCCGTCCGCGAGCTGCGGGGACGGGGCCGGGGGCCGGATGCCGGGGCGGGCCGGTGGGTGCGGCCGGGGGTCAGGCGCCGATGGCGACCGTGGGCTCGCCGGAGGCGACGCCGTCCTTCTCCATCTGCTCGGCGATCTTCATGGCCTCTTCGATGAGGGTCTCGACGATCTTGGATTCGGGGACGGTCTTGATGACCTCGCCCTTGACGAAGATCTGGCCCTTGCCGTTGCCGGAGGCGACGCCGAGGTCGGCCTCGCGGGCCTCGCCGGGGCCGTTGACGACGCAGCCCATGACGGCGACGCGCAGCGGGACCTCCATGCCGGTCAGGCCGGCGGTGACCTCCTCGGCCAGCTTGTAGACGTCGACCTGGGCGCGGCCGCAGGAGGGGCAGGAGACGATCTCCAGGCGGCGCGGCTTGAGGTTCAGGGACTCCAGGATCTGGCGGCCGACCTTGACCTCCTCGACCGGCGGGGCGGAGAGGGAGACGCGGATGGTGTCGCCGATGCCCTCGGAGAGGAGGGCGCCGAAGGCGACGGCCGACTTGATGGTGCCCTGGAAGGCGGGGCCTGCCTCGGTGACGCCGAGGTGCAGCGGGTAGTCGCACTGGGCGGCGAGCTGGCGGTAGGCGTTGACCATGACGACCGGGTCGTTGTGCTTGACCGAGATCTTGATGTCGCGGAAGCCGTGCTCCTCGAAGAGGGAGGCCTCCCACAGCGCGGACTCGACGAGCGCCTCGGGGGTGGCCTTGCCGTACTTCTGGAGCAGGCGGCGGTCGAGGGAGCCGGCGTTGACGCCGATGCGGATCGGGGTGCCGGCGTCGCCGGCGGCCTTGGCGATCTCCTTGACCTTGTCGTCGAACTGCTTGATGTTGCCCGGGTTCACGCGGACGGCGGCGCAGCCGGCGTCGATCGCGGCGAAGACGTACTTGGGCTGGAAGTGGATGTCGGCGATCACGGGGATCTGCGACTTCTTCGCGATGACGGCGAGGGCGTCGGCGTCGTCCTGGGTCGGGCAGGCGACGCGGACGATCTCGCAGCCGGACGCGGTCAGCTCGGCGATCTGCTGGAGGGTCGCGCCGATGTCGGAGGTGCGGGTGGTGGTCATGGACTGCACCGAGATGGGCGCGTCACCGCCGACGGCCACCGTGCCGACCTGGATCTTGCGGCTGACCCTGCGGTCGGCGAGCTTCGTCGGCACGGACGGCATTCCGAGTGAGATGGCAGTCATCTGCTGTGCAACCCCAAGGTGTGGATCGAGGTCCCGAGATCGGCGGGCTCCGGTCTTCGAGATTACGCCAACGCGGCGGCGGCCCCCGCATCCGAGGGCCGGAGACACCCGAACGCGGGGAGCCGGGCACTGTTCGTGCCCGGCTCCTCACGCTCGGCGTCCGTACGCGCGTCCGCCCGGGCGCTTTGCGTGCGGGTCAGGTGATGCGGATCGGGTTCACGACGTCGGCGACGAGCACCAGCAGCGTGAAGCAGACGAACACGCCGGCGACGACGTACGCGGCGGGCATCAGCTTCGCCACGTCGAAGGGGCCGGGATCGGGGCGGCGGAAGAGGCGGGCCACATTCCGCCGGAGGGACTCCCACAGGGCGCCGGCGATGTGCCCGCCGTCGAGGGGGAGCAGCGGAAGCATGTTGAACAGGAAGAGCGAGAGGTTGAAGTAGCCGACAAGGCCGAGGAAGAAGACCAGCCGCTGCTCGGCGGGGATGTCGAGGGTGGCGATCTCGCCGCTGATGCGGGCGGCGCCGACGATGCCCATCGGGGAGTCGGCCTCGCGCTCGCCGCCGTCGAAGGCGGCGTTCCACAGGGCGGGGACCTTGCCGGGCAGGGCCAGCAGGCCGTCGACGCTGCGGGCGACCTCCTCGCCCATGTGCTCGACGGACTCGCCGAAGCCGAGGGCCGCGGTCTCGTTCTTCGGGCTGAAGCCGAGCCAGCCCGCGGTGACGTACTGGCCCTTGACGTAGCCGCCGTGGCCGTCGGTCTTGGCGACCTTGTTCTCGATGAGGGTGACGGGCAGCGTCAGGCGCTGTCCGCCCCGCTCGACGGTGACGGTGGCGGGGCCGATGGTGTCGCGGATGCGCTGCTGCAGCACGGACCAGTCGGTGACGGCGCGGCCGTTGAAGGCGACGATCCGGTCCTCGGGGAGCAGGCCGGCGGCCTTCGCGGGGGCGACCGGGTCGCCCTCCTTGCATACGTCCCGCCTCTCGCTCTGCTGGATGACGCAGGGCGAGACGGAGGCGACCTCGGTGGTGGTGCGGTTGATCCCGAAGGTCATCCAGACCCCGAAGAAGACCGCGAGCGCGAGCACCAGGTTCATGAACGGGCCGGCGAACATGACGATCACGCGCTTCCACGGCTTGCGCGTGTAGAAGAGCCGCGTCTCGTCGCCCGGCTGGAGCTCCTCGTAGGCGGCGGAGCGGGCGTCCTCGATCATCGAGCGGACGGGCGAGGTGGAGCGGGAGCTGATTCTGCCGTCCTCCCCGGGCGGGAACATCCCGATCATGCGGATGTAGCCGCCCATCGGGATGGCCTTGATGCCGTACTCCGTCTCGCCCTTGTGCCGTGACCAGATGGTCGGCCCGAAGCCGACCATGTACTGGGGCACGCGGATGCCGAAGAGCTTGGCGGTGGAGAGGTGGCCGAGCTCGTGCCAGGCGATGGAGACGAGCAGCCCCACCACGAAGACGAGTATGCCGAGCACCGTCATGAGTGCTGTCATGCGCGCGCCTCCACGGCGGCTCCGGCCGCCATCTCCCGTGCCCGGGCCCTGGCCCAGGTCTCCGCTTCAAGGACGTCCTCGACGGTGAGGGAAGTTCCCGCGTCCGGCGTCCCGTGCTCATCGACCACGGCAGAGACCGTATCCATGATTGCCGTGAATGGCAGCCGACCGGCCAGGAAGGCGTCCACGCACTCCTCGTTCGCCGCATTGAAGACGGCGGGGGCGGTGGAGCCGAGGGTTCCCACGTGCCGGGCGAGGTCCACGGCGGGGAACGCCTCGGTGTCGAGGGGGAAGAACTCCCAGGTCGAGGCCTTGGTCCAGTCGAAGGCGGGGGCGGCGTCGGGGACGCGCAGCGGCCAGCCGAGGCCGATCGCGATGGGGCCGCGCATGTCCGGCGGGGTGGCCTGGGCGAGGGTGGAGCCGTCGGAGAACTCCACCATCGAGTGGACGTAGGACTGCGGGTGGACGACGACCTCGATGCGGTCGAAGGGGATGTCGTAGAGCAGGTGCGCCTCGATGACCTCCAGCCCCTTGTTGACCAGGGTCGCCGAGTTGACGGTGATGACGGGGCCCATCGCCCAGGTGGGGTGCGCGAGGGCGTCCTCGACGGTGACGGAGGCCAGTTCGGCGCGGGTGCGGCCGCGGAACGGCCCGCCGGAGGCGGTGACGACGAGCTTGCGGACGTCGGCCCGGGTGCCGGCGGCGAGGGCCTGGAAGAGGGCCGCGTGCTCGGAGTCGACGGGGATGATCTGGCCGGGCTGCGCGAGCTCCTTGACCAGCGGGCCTCCGACGATCAGCGACTCCTTGTTGGCCAGGGCGAGGGTGCGGCCCGCCCGGAGCGCGGCCAGGGTCGGCGCGAGGCCGATGGAGCCGGTGATGCCGTTGAGGACGGTGTGGCACTCGGAGGCGGCGATCTCGGTCGCCGCGTCCGGCCCCGCGAGGATTTCGGGCAGCGGCTCGGACGTGCCGTACTGCTCGCTCAACGCCTCCTTCAGGGCCGGTACGGCTTCCTCCCGGGCCACGGCCACGGCCTTGACGCGCAGCCGCCGGGCCTGCTCGGCGAGCAGCCCGGCGCGCCCGCCGGCGGCCGACAGCGCGGTCACCCGGAACCGGTCGGGGTTGCGCAGGGCGAGGTCGATGGCCTGGGTCCCGATGGAACCGGTGGAGCCGAGGATGACGATGTCCCGTCGGCCGTCCGCGGCGTCGAAGAGGAGGTGCGGATCGGCAAGGGGGGCTGGACTGTCGCTCATCCCCCCATTGTCGCGTCACGTCACGAGCGGTGGGACACGCCCTCCCGGTAGTCGCCGCTGACGACCGCGGCGAGCAGCTCGGGCAGGGTGCCCGCGAAGTCGGGCAGGGCGCGGGCGGTGTCCCACCAGGCGCCGGGGTCGGTGCCGAGCGCGGCGTCGAGGAGGCGCTCGGCCTCGGCGCGGGCGGCGAGGAACGCGCCAGGGCGGTCGTGGCGGTCGGGGCCGTCCACCTCGCCGAGCCAGTGGTCCTCGTCCAGGGCCCAGGCGGCCGGGGCCTTGTGGCGGACGACGTCCGCGCCGGTGAGGAGGCCGCGGTCGAGGCAGGCGCGGACCCAGCGGACGTCCTCGCGGAGGTCGCCCATGGCGTTGGGGACGGCGAGGCTGGCCAGGGCCAGCTCGCGGTGGACGCCGCCGCCCGCCGGGGGCGGGCCGGGGGCGAGGTCGGCGACGGCCTCCGCGAGCCCGGGTACGGCCTCCGGCGGGCGCGGGCCCGCGGCGGCGTCCGCGGCGGTGCCGGCGGCGACGGCGGCCGCGAGTTCGGGCAGGGTGCCCGGGAAGGCGGCGGCATGGCGCTCCAGCTCGGCCCACAGGCGCGGGTCGTCGCCGAGGTGCGGGCGCAGGACGCGGGTCAGGGCGGCGCGCATGCCGGCCTGCTCGGCGAGGTTCCAGCCGAGCCGGCCGGCGGTGTGGGCGCGGCCGAGGAGCAGCGTGCGGTGGGCGGGGGCGACGGCGGCGGCGAGCTCGTCGAAGGTGAGGATGCCGGCGCGGACGGCACGGACGGCGGGCCGGTGCCAGTCGGGGCCGTACGCGGGCGCCGCGCGGGTGTCGAGGAGGGCGAGGGCGGTGGCGGCGTCCAGGCCGCCGGCGAGCAGGAGGGCCTCGACGGAGCCGGGCGGCAGCGGCGCGCGGGCGTGCTCGCGCAGCAGCAGCGCGGGCGCGGGCGGCCCGCCCAGCCGCAGGACGTCCAGGGGTATCCGGGGCCGGCGGCTGCCGTGCCGGCGGAGCAGGGCGACCGTCTCGGCGCCGTCGGGCGGGGGCTGCAGGGGCCGTCCGAGTTCGGATCGGAGGGTCGCCAGC
>NZ_RPSE01000277.1:0-8495 GCF_003949955.1 Streptomyces sp. WAC05292 | reverse complement strand
GACCGGCTCCTCGCGGCCGCCGGCCCGGCCTGCGCGCGCCTGACCTCCGTGAGGTAGTCCAGCGCCTGCCGCCCGGGCACGGCCGCGAGGAGCCGGTCCTCGTGCGACCCCCGCCGGGCCTCGTTCCGGGCGTTGACGAGCGCCTCCGCCCGCAGCACCAGCAGCGCCGCGAACCCCAGAAGGCCCACCAGCCACCAGGGCGCGTCGGCCAGCACGCCCGCACCCGCGGCCGCCAGGCCGCCGAGGGAGGGGAAGGCACGTGTCACGGTCGTGGGCAGGCTCATGGGAACTCCTCGATCGGCGGCGGTTCTTACGGACTTGGCAACCGGCCGTACAAACGGCGTCGCGATGGCCAAGATGGGGGTGTCGAAGCGGGACGCGGACGCCCCGCGCAGCGCGCCGCGGACCGCCGCGGACGTCTGCGCCGGCCGGCCCCGACAGGCCCCGGCGACCACCGTTCTACGGCCCGCCGCACCCCGGCGACCAGGCCTTCCGGGCCGTGGTGAACGAATGAACGGCAGTGAACGGATCGTGAAAGAGGAGAACGGATGACAGGACGTGCCGGCCCGCGCCCCCGGGGGCCGCAGCGCCCCGATCCGGCCATGGCCGCACCGGAGTTGAGGGTGTGGGCGCAGCTGATGCGCCGCGTCCACGACGAGCTGTACGAGACCCTGGAGCCGGCCGACCGCCCCACGGTGACGGCCATCGCCCGGGACGCGAACCTCAGCCCTCCCTACGTGTCCGAGTGCTTCTCCGGCAGGCGGCGCCCCCGCCTGGTGCCGTTCCTGTCGATGGTCACCGCGCTCGGCGGCGACCCCCGCGAATGGGAGCCGCGCTGGCACCGGGCCTGGGCGGAACAGGACCCCGCCCCCGGCCGGGGCCCGGCAGCCGGCGGGGCCCCGGCCCCGGAGGGGGCCGCGGTGCCGTCGCCCCGCCTCGCACCGCTGCCCGGCGTCGACGACGAGGACGACCGGGCTCCGGCGGCCCCGGCACCGCCGGGGGACGCGCCGGCCGCCGCCCTGCGCCGCTACCCCGTGCGCCGGCTCCTGCGGGCGGTCGCGGCCTGGGTCCTCGCGGTCCTCGCCCGTCCGTCCCGCTCCCGCAGGGACGCGTACGCGGCGCAACTGCGCCGCAGGCTCGTCAAACAGGTCCGGGACAGGGCGGCCGTCGAACTCGGGCGCGCCGAGGCCCACCACTACCTCACCCCGCGGTTCGCGATCCTCGCCGCGCCCGAGCCCGACCGAGGCCGCTCCGGCCGCGCCCGCCGGTCCCGACGGGTGCGGCGGGCCGAGCCCGTGGCCGTCCCCGCGCAGGCCACCACCCTGCGCGCCCTCTACGAGGGCACCGACGACCTGGTGCTGCTGGGCCGCCCCGGCATGGGCAAGACCACCCAACTCGCCGCGCTCGCCCACCGGCTGGCCGTGGAGGCGCTCGACGCCCCCGCCGCCTCCGGCGACCGGGAATCGGGGCACGTCCCGGTCTACCTGCGGCTGGACACCTACCGCGGCGAACCCGCCGAGGAATGGCTCGCCGCCGCCATGGCCCAGCAGTACCGCGGCGTCTCCGGCGTCCTCGTGCGCACCTGGCTGCACGAGCACCGGCTGCTGCCCGTCCTGGACGGCCTGGACGAGGTGCCCGAACCGGAGCGCGGCAGGTGCGTCGCCGAACTCCGGCGGCTGCGCCGCTCCTGCCCGGGGATGGCGGTCGGCTGCCGCACGGACGAGGCCGACCTGCGCCGCCTCGCCCAAGACCTGCGCGCCCTGCGCTACGCCGAGGTGCTGCCGCCGTCCCGCCGGGACGTCCAGGACTTCCTCGCCGCGGACCGGGAGGCCCTCGCCGACGTGCACGCCGCGCTGGAGGGCGATCCGGACCTCTGGCCGCTGTTCCAGTCGCCGATGATGCTGAACTTCATCCGCCTCACCTACCGCAACCGGCCGGCGGACGACCTGCGCGCGCCGGGCAGCCTCGCCGAGCGCCGCGGCCGCATCTTCGACGCCTACACCCGCGAGTGCCTGCGCCGGGAGCGCCCCGGCCCGGACGAGGATCCGGAGCGCACCCTCACCCGGCTCGCCTCCCTCGCGCGCATGCTCACCGCGCGCAAGGAGCACGTGCTGTACCTGGACCGCCTCGACCTGAGCTGGCTGTCCCCCGCGGAGCAGGTCCTGCCGCGGATCGTGCCGAACGTCGTGATGGCGGTGGCGGCC
The DNA here is from genome assembly GCF_003949955.1 of Streptomyces sp. WAC05292. NCBI lineage: Bacteria > Bacillati > Actinomycetota > Actinomycetes > Kitasatosporales > Streptomycetaceae > Streptomyces > Streptomyces sp. WAC05292. The sequence continues at coordinate 6,291 of NZ_RPSE01000277.1, read as the reverse complement.
CTCGGGCTGCCCGTGGTGTGGCTCGCGGCGGCCGTCCGCGCAGGGATGCTGGACACGAGCGTGCGGGACGCCGCGGCCCTCGCCGCGGCGATGGCGCTGAACATCGCGGCCCAGGCGTACCAGTCGGAGAAACACCACCTCGACCGGGGCGGCGGCCCCCGCACGGAGCAGCGCGGAGCGGTCGCCGCCCCGGTGATGGCCAACGTGCCCGTCATGTTCCTCGCCGTGTGCTGGCTGGTCTTCGTGGTGGAGGCCGACCTCACGGCGCCCGGGTGCTGGATCGTCGGGCTCGCCTACGCATGGGTGGCCCTCACCCAGCTCGAAGCCTCGTTCACGCCCGTGTTCCAGCCCGTCGAGCAGATGCGGTGGACGTGGTTCCGGCAGGAGCTGATGATCTACTCGTCGCCGCTGAAGCAACACCTCGCGCGCGGGCTGCTGTCCGGGCTCGTCTCCGTGGCGCTCGTCTGCCTGCTCGGGTACGTCGTCCTGCTGCTGTGCCCGCGGCCCGTGTGGATCGCGCCGGCCGCCGCGGTGTTCATCGGCCTCCTGTACGCCTTCGGCAACCAGTTCGAGCCGTCGCTGCAGGACCGCCGCCCCCGCCCGAACGAGGGCGTCCGCCGCTCGGTCCGGTTCTGCCTGGTCCACGGCTTCGCGGGCCTGGCCGTGGCCGGCCTCGGCCTGCTCGCCCTGATCGCGGCGGCCGCCCCGGGCGGGGGCTCCCTGCGGAGGGCCGCGTTCGCCGCAGCCCTGCTGGGCGGGCAGTTCGCGGTGATCCGCGGCTTCCGGTTCGGCGGGCTGGCCGTCGTACGCCACTGGACGGTCCGCGCGGTGCTCGCGCAGCGGGGCCGCACCCCGTACCGCTACCGCCGCTTCCTCGACGCGGCGGAGCAGCGTGTCCTCCTCCACCGCACCGACAGCGGCTACTTCTTCCCCCACCGCCTGCTCCAACTCCACCTCTCCGCCGCCCCGGAAGGCCTCCTCCCCAGGCTCCTGCCCCCGCCGCCGTGAGGGGCGCCCCGGCGCTCCGCGCAGCCGGGGCCCGGGAGTCACCGGCGCCAGAACAGGTGGTGCACCACCCCGCTCGGGCTCGGGACGGTCTCCAGGTGGAAGCGGTCGAGGAGGTCCTGCGGGGACTCCCACAACCTGAGCCCCGACCCGAGTTCCATGGGCGAGACCGCCACGTGGAGGGTGTCGACGAGGTCCGCGTCCAGGAACTCGCGGATCGTGCGCACTCCGCCGCCGAGCCGCACGTCCTTGCCGCGGGCGGCCTCCCGCGCCAGGTCGAGGACGGCCGCCGGCTCGCCGGAGACGAAGTGGAAGGTGGTGTCGGAGAGGGTGAACGAGGGCCGCGGGTGGTGGGTCAGCACGAACACCGGGGTGCGGAACGGCGGCTCGTCGCCCCACCAGCCGCGCCACTCGTGGTCCCGCCAGGGGCCGCGCTGCGGCCCGAACTTGTTCCGGCCCATGATCTCGGCGCCGATGTTGTGCGTGAAGTCCCGGGTGAAGTAGTCGTCCAGGCCCCGGCTGCCGCCCGGCTCGGTGCGGTTCGGCCAGCTCGCCGTCGCGCCGGCCCAGGCGAACATCCTCCCCGGGTCGACGTGCCCGAAGGGGCGCTCCAGGGTCTGGTCCTCCCCGGCCCCGATCCCGTCGCTCGACACGTTGAAGTTCTGGACCCTCAGCAACTGGGCCATGTGCACGTCCTCCTCGGGTTGCCCGGCAGTGCGCGGTAGACCGCTCGGGCCGCCGCAACTCATCGGGGCACCGGGCAGGGGCAGGGGTGCGGCGGGCCCGACGCCAGTCTGGCAGCAGCGGCGCACTCCGGCCGGGAACGGCGCCGGATCGACTCCGGGAATCAGAATTGAACACGTTCAGGGATGTGGCAGTATGAAGGCGCGCGGCGCGCACCGCACGGGCGACGGCGTCCGTCCGGCGCGCCGGGGGAGGGGGCCGAGCCATGGAATCCGCAGAACCGGCGCCACGGCGCTCCTACGGCCGCGTCCTGGCCGTCTCGACGGCGGTGCTGTTCCTGGAGGCCGTGCTCGCCGCCGTGCTCACCGTCCTGTACGTCCTGACCCGGGAGCCGCTGCGCCCCGGCCCGACCGCCGATGCCCTGGCGGCGCTCCTCGCCGTCTCCCAGCTCGTCCTCGTCGCGGCGTTCGTGCTGTCGCTCGCCGCCGTGCTGCCGGGCGTCGCGCTCGCCGACGCCCTCGGGCGCGTCTTCGGCGGACGCGACGCGTGGCCCTGGACGGTGTCCGTCCTGGCGGCGCTGACCGGCCTGCCCGTGGCCGCGTGCGCCGACGCCCGCCGGGACGCGACCGGCCTGCTCACCGCCTGGGCGTCGGCCACGGCCGTCCTGTCCGCCGCCGCCCTCATCGGCCGGCTGCGGCGAGAGGGGCTGTTCGGCCTGGTCCTGGCCCGGGGGGCCGCCGTCGTGGCCGGCATCGGGCTCCTGGGCTCGTTCGCCCTGTGGACCGACATCGTGCCGAAGTACCGGCCGCCGCTGCTCACCGAGGCGTCCATGGCGGGCACCTGGTCGGACGGCAGGGGCGGAACCGTCGCCTTGGCCGCCGACGGCACCGCCACCGCCTCGGCCGTCAAGCACTTCCGGACCGGTGAAGGCTCCGGCTGGGGACGCGGCTGCTCGGGCACCGGCACCTGGACCCTCACCCCCGGGCGGCGCAACACGTGGGGGCAGCGCGTCGACATCCGCATCCCGGGCTGCCCGCTGCCCGCCTGGCGGATCGCCGGCAGTCCGGAGCGCCCGGAGCTGTACCACCGCGTCGGCGACCCGGACGACAACGACCTGTACGAGCTGCGCAGGAGCCGGTGAGCCCCCCCGGGCCCCGCGGCCCCCAGGAGGCGTGTACCGCCGGTATCCGGGGTCCGCTGCTCAGGGGCCTGAGTACGCCCGCCATGAACCGCCCGCCCCGACCGGCCTACGGTGGCGCATGACGGTCCGCCACACCTCCGGCGGCGTGCGGTGGGCCAACCGCGACGAGTTCGCCACGGCCTCCTCCCACCGCCGGCCGGGGACGGCGAGCGCACCGTCCCCGTACGGCTCGAGGCCGCCCGCACGGGCGTGACCGTCACCGTCGAGGTGCGGCCCCCGGGCGACGGCTACCGCGAGGCCGCGTACGGGGAGTGCACCCTCGGCTGACGCCCGCCCATGCGCGCAGCCGTTCGCAGCGCCGCACATGGGGGTGATCCGGGCCGCGACCCGGCGACCCGCCCGCGGCACGGCCGTTGTACCTCCTGTCTGCCCGGCCCCCGCCACAGGAGCAACACGTGACCCACGCCTCGCTGTCCGCACCCTCCGGCCTGCTCCGCCGAACCCTTGGTGAACAGCGCATCGGCCTGGTGGCCTGGAGGCTGCTCGTCCTCCAGACCGCACACCCCGCCGTCGCGGCCGGCACCGCCCGCTACTCCACGTACCGGGCCCACCCCTGGCGGCGCATCCAGCACACCATGGACAGCGGCACCCGCCTGTTCTTCGCCGGCCCCGAGGACCGGGAGCGCGAGGCCGCCCGGCTGGCGCGCACCCACCGGCGCATCCGCGGCACCGACGACGCCGGACGGCCCTACACCGCAGAGGACCCGGAGGTCCGCGCCTGGGTCATGGTGACCCTGTACGAGGCCATGACCGCCATGCGCGACCTATCCGGCGACCCCCTCACCGCCGCCGAACTCGACTCCCTGTACGCCGAGTTCAAGGAGGTCTGCGCGGCGCTCGACATCCCCGGGGAATCGCTGCCGCCCACCGCCGCCGACGTGCCGGCCTACGTCGACAGGACTGTCCGGGAGGTCCTCGAATGCGGCGAACAGGTCCGCTACCTGCTCTTCGACATGCTCCGCGAGGCGCCCGCACCGCGCCGCCTCGGGCGGCTCCGGCCCCTCTGGCCGCTGCTGCGCGCCGTCGCGGCCCGGACGCTCACCGCGCTCACCGTCGCCGACCTGCCGCCCGCCTGGCACGAGCGGTTCGGCACGCCCCGCACCCGCAGCGCGGCGGCCCTCTCCTGGGCCGTCCACCGCGGCATGCGCCAGATCATGACCCGCCTGCCCGACCGCGTTCGGTACCGGCACCACTCCGACGACGACTCCGGCCCGCGTCCCGCCCGCCAGGGCCGACCGCGCCGGGCGTTCCCCGCGCCGCGCCTGCCGCGGCCGCGCACCGCCGACTCCCGGCCGGCCCGCCTGGAGGCCTTCTTCCGGCAGGTCCTCGACCAGACCGGCAACGGACGCGTCGACTCCGCCGACCTCCAGGCCATGGTCCACAACGTGTGCTGGCAGCTGGAACTCCCGGCGGAGCGGGAAGACGTGCTGTACGCGGCGTTCGAAACCTGGTGGCGCCACCTGTGCGCGGGCACGGACGCGGACGGCGACGGCGCCGTGGACTGCGCGGAGTTCGTCACCGCCATGCTGACCGGGCTCGACCGGGACCCGGACTACCTGGAGAAGGGCCTCGCCCCCGCGATGCGCGCCCTGTTCCGCGCTGCCGACACCGACGGCAGCGGGCATCTGTGCGCCGACGAGTACCGCACCCTGTTCGGCGGCAAGCGCATCCACCCGGCCGAGCTCAACCACGGATTCCGGCAGCTCGACGCGGACGGCGACGGCCGTGTCGCCGAGGCCGAGTTCGTCGCCGCGTTCACCGACTTCTTCACGGCCCGCACGGACTCCGCGGCCGGAACGGCACTCCTCGGCCGGCCGTGAGGCACGCGCGGGACGGCCGCGCACGGCGGCCGTCCCGAAGGTCCGCGCCGTCGGCGCGCCGTCAGCGGCGCGCCGTACGGGCCCGGATCTCCTGCGCCGTGAGGTAGGCGTCGGTCTGCTCGAACTCCCGCAGGGTGGCCGGCCGCCGCTCCTGGAACCCGGTCCGCACGAAGTCGTCACCCGCCACCGCGTTCAGCAGCCAGTTCGTCAGGACGCGGGTCTTCGCCACGCCTGTCCGCAGCGCCCCCCAGTGGTAGCCGCGCGCCACCGCCTGCGCCGGCAGACCGCGCAGCGGCACCCCCAGCGGCTTCGACACGGCGTCCGTACCGCCGAGGTCCACGACGAGCCCGAGGTCGCGGTGGCGGTACGGGCGCGGCGGCTGCCCGCGCAGGGCGGCGACCACGTTGTCGGCGACCGTGCGCCCCTGCCGCGAGGCGTGCTGCGCGGTGGGCGGGCAGACGGCCCCTTCCGTGTCCTGCGCGAGGTCGGGCACCGCGGCGGCGTCGCCCAGCGCGAACACCCCGGGCGCCCCCGGCACGGCCATCTCGGGGGTGACGACGAGCCGCCCCCGCTCCGTGGGCGTCCCCAGGGTCGCCACCAGCGGACTCGCCGCGACACCGGCCGTCCAGATCAGCGTACGGGTCGGCAGGACACGCCCGTCGGTGAGCGTCACCTCCGTGGCACCGGCCTTGGCGACGCTCACCCCGAGGGAGACCTCGATGCCGCGCCGGCGCAGCACGTCCAGCGCGGCGCGCCCCAGGGCGTCGCCGAGTTCCGGCATCAGCCGCGGGGCGAGATCGACGAGGTGCCAGCTGATCCGGTGTGCCTCCAGGCGCGGGTAGCGCTCCACGGCGCGGGTGGTCAGGCGCTGGAGGCACGCGGCCGTCTCGGTGCCGGCGTACCCGCCGCCCACCACGACGAAGCGCAGTCGGCCGTCCTGTTCGGCGGGGTCGCCGCACGCGTCCGCCAGGTCGAGCTGCGCGATGACGTGGTCGCGCAGGTGCGCGGCCTCGGCGAGGGTCTTCATGCCGCGCGCGTGCTCGGCGAGCCCGGGGATGTCGAAGGTCCGGGTGACGCTCCCGGGGGCCAGGACGAGGTGGTCGTACGGCCGGTCGGTGAGCTCCCCGGTGATCGTGCGCACGACGCACACCTTCGCCGCCGGGTCCACGCCGACCGCTGTGCCGGGCAGGATACGGGTGCGGTGCCGCTCGCTGCGCCGCAGCGACACGGCCACCGACTGCGGGGTCAGCACCCCCGAGGCGACCTGCGGCAGCAGCGGCAGGTACAGCTGGTAGGAGTTGGGGGTGACGACCGTGATGTCCGCCTCCCCGGGCGCCAGCCGGCGCTCCAGCCGGCGCACGCACTCGACGCCGGCGAAGCCGGCGCCGACCACGAGGATCCTCGGTCGAGCCATGGTGTCTTCCCTTCGGGAGGTGGTGGGGCCGGGATCGGGAGGGATGCGCAGCGCGCCGGCCGCCCGCGGTCAGATACCGAGGTTGGCCAGGTTCACGCCGACCGTCCGCAGGGCGGCGGAGACGGACGGATGCCGCGCCTCGAAACGCACGGCGGCCCCTTCCAGGG
>NZ_RPSE01000276.1:0-8531 GCF_003949955.1 Streptomyces sp. WAC05292 | reverse complement strand
GGGCCGTGCTGCCGGTTCCGGGCTCGTCCGACCCCGTCGACGGCGCCACCGCGAGCGGCTGGTCCGTGCGCAGTCGCTGGAAGAGCCTGCCCGCGTCGGGCTGCACCAGTTCGTCCCGATTGGGGTTGGCGGCGTACGGACGGCGAGGCACCGTCAGGAAGTTCACCTGGTCGGTCGGCACGCTCCGCAGCGCACGGGCCAGTTCGTACAGCCCGCGCAGCGACGCCAGCCCCGGGTCGGTGGTGACCGAGGACGTCGCCGCGTCCAGCAGCGGGTACAGCCTCCGCGGGTTCAGCAGCACGCCGTTGCTCTGCACCTTGTCGACCATCGAGGCCAGGAAGTGCTGCTGACGCTCCATCCGCTCGGTGTCGCTGCCGTCGCCCAGGCTGTACCGGGCGCGGACGAAGCCCAGGGCCTGCTCCCCGCGCAGGGTCTGCCGGCCCGCCGGGAGCCTCAGGCGCGCCCCGGAGTCGTTGACCGGCTGCCGCAGGCAGACCTCCACGCCGCCGATCGCGTCGACCATCCTCTTGAACCCGTCGAAGTCCACCACCATGTGGTGGTCGATCCGGATCCCGGTCAGCTTCTCCGCCGTACGGATCGTGCAGGCGGCCCCGCCCCGCTGGAACGCCCAGTTGAACTGCGCGAACTGCTCCGCGCTGCGGCTCCCGCCGGGCCCCAGGCAGCTCGGGATGTCCACCATCAGGTCACGGGGGATCGACACCGCCGTCGCGCTGCGGCGGTCGGCCGGCAGGTGCAGGAGGATGACGGTGTCCGAGCGCTGCGTGCCCCTGTCCCTGCCGTAGGAGGCGTTGCCGCTGCCCGCGCGGGAGTCCGAGCCGATGAGGAGGATGTTGCGGGAGCCGCTCGTGCCGGGTGCCGGGCGCTCCCGCTCGTAGCGCTCCAGCTCGGCCGCCGCGGACGTGTCCGAGGTGATGTTCGCGTCGAGCTTGCGGTACAGCCACCAGCCCGTGCCCGCCCCGAGCAGCACCAGCAGGGCCAGGCCGAGCCCGATCCAGCGCAGCAGGCGGCGCCGGCGGCGGCGCGGGGACTCCGGGGAGCCACCGGCCGCTTCCGGCCGCCTGCCAGGTATGCCTGCGCTGGATGTCACTCGCGTTCCGTCCCCTCGCCGGTCCGGCATGGGGTCGTACGTGTACGACCTGGACCGATCCTGCCCCCGGGTGTGCGGGGCGGCCCGGGGGCAGGGGGCTGTCCAGGGCTGAACGGGTGAAAAATGGGGCGGAGTGCGGCCTGCCGGCCGGTGGCTGCTGCGGTTCGCCGGCCCTCACGCCGACGTGTGCGTCACCCGTTCCGCTTCGGTGCGCTTCGCCAGGCCCTCCGCGTCCAGCCGGTCCAGGTGCCGGCACAGCACCACCGATCCGCCCGCGGCCAGCGCCGCGTACAGTCCGGCGGAGAGGCCCTTCCAGGTGTCGTAGCCGAGGCCGGACAGCAGCCGGGATCCGGGGCCCAGGCCCAGCTCTGCCGCGTCCGCCCGGGCCCGCTCGACGACCTCGGCGTGGCTGAGCTCCTCGCCGCCGACCGCCAGCCCCGGCTCGTCCGGGTCGACGGGGACGAACGGGGCGAAGCGGTCGCCCTGGGAGGGGACCTCCACCGCGTAGTCCGCGAACCCGGCCGGAGGCTGCGGGAACCGGCCGCCCAGCGGCCGCAGCGCGAGCGCGACCCGCTCGCCCGAGCACGCCGAAGCCGCCTCCAGGGTGTCCGGCCCGCTGACCACCACGTCCGCGCCGGCCGGGTCCCCGCCGACCTCGGCGACGACGCCGACCGAGGCGCAGGCGAGCAGCCAGACGGCGCTCTGCCAGTGCGCGGGGAGCAGGAGCGCGAGCCGGTCGCCCGGCCCGGCGGCCAGGTCGCCCTGGAGCAGGTTGGCGGTCTTGGCCACCCAATTGGCGAAGGTGGCGACGGACAATTCGACGCGCTCGCCCGTGGCGTCGTCGTAGAAGGTGACGAGAGGGCGGCCCGGATCGGCGGCGAGCGCGGATCGCAGCAGGTCGGCAGGGGTGCGGTCAGTGGCGTTCACCCGGCCCAGCGTACGCGGGGCGCTCCCCCGTACGGAGGCGCGCGGCTCATCCGTACGGGGGAGCGGGCCGGGCGGTGCCAGCAGACGGACCGTCAGTTCTCCGATGGCGGACCGCGCAGGGAGTGCCCAGCATCGCTTGCATGCGTGGATTCCTGTCTTCAGCGGTCGGTGTCGCGGCCGCCGCCGCCACACTTGCCCTGCCGCTCGCCCTGTCCGGGCCGGCTGCCGCCGCCTCCTCCTCCGGTGCTGCCGCCGCCTCCTCCGGTTCCGCCGCCCTTTCCGGTTCCGGGGCGGTTCCTCCAGCCGCCCCCGCCGGCTCCACCCAGTCGCTGCCCCTCGCCCCCCTCGGGGCGTCCTCCGACCGGGCGGCCGTGCCCCCCGCCGCCGGACTGCCCGAGGCGCGGGGCCTCGCCGCGCGGGAGGTCGAGCGGTTCTCGCTGGTCGGTGTCGTCTGGGACGACGCGGACGCCGAACTCCACGGCCGCGTCCAGGTCCGTACCCGCTCCGTCGGCACCGCGCTCTGGTCGGACTGGCAGGACGTCGAGACCCACAACGGCGAGCACGCCCCCGACCCCGACACCGCCGAACGCGGCACCGGCCCCGCCCGCGGCGCCACCGCCCCGCTGTGGGTGGGGGAGTCGGACGCCGTCGAGGTGCGCGTCGAGGCAGAGCGCCCCACTGCGCGCGCGCTGTCCGCGCGGCTCCCGTCCGGCCTGCGGATCGAGCTGGTCGACCCCGGAGCGCCGCCCGCGGGCGCCGCCGACGGGAAGAACGGCGCGGGCAGCGGCGGTCTGCCCGGCGACGACGACAAGGGGCCCGTGCTGGTGCCCGGCATGACCATGGAGACGGCGGAAGCCTCCTCCGCGAACGTCCCGCTGGCGCCCCTCGGCGCCGCGGAGATCGGCGCCCTCGACAAGGCCGACTCGACCGCCGACGCCGTCCTGACCGGCGAGGCCCGGCCCGGCGCCGCGGCCGCGCCCTACATCGGACCGCGCCCGAGGATCATCACCCGGCTGGGCTGGGGGGCCGACGAGAAGCTCAGGGAGAAGGCGTTCGTCTACACGAACACCGTCAAGGCCGCCTTCGTCCACCACACGGCGTCCGGGAACAACTACGCCTGCAAGGACGCGCCGGCCGTCATCCGCAGCATGTACCGCTACCACGTCGTCAGCAGCGGGTGGCGGGACATCGGCTACAACTTCCTCGTCGACAAGTGCGGCACCGTCTACGAGGGCCGCGCGGGCGGGGTCGCCCGGGCGGTGCTCGGCGCGCACACCATGGGCTTCAACACCGACAGCATGGGCATCGCGGTCATCGGCACCTTCACGGGCACGAACCCGCCGGCGCCCGCGGTGAAGTCCGTGGCGGCGCTCACGGCCTGGAAGCTGGGTCTGTTCAACCGGGACCCGCGATCGACGACCACGCTGAAGTCCGGGGGCGGGAACCGCTACCCCAAGGGCAGCAGCGTGAAGCTGAAGGTGATCTCCGGGCACCGCGACGGCTTCGCGACCGAGTGCCCCGGCAAGCTGCTGTACGGGCAGCTGCCCACCACCCGGACGGCATCGGCGAAGCTCCAGGGCAGGTGAGGAGGCGGTCTCCCGGCAGCCCCGGCGGCAGGCGGGGCCGCCCGGGGCCGGCGCGCGGGGCCGGCGGGTCCCGCCCGCCGGCCCGCTCCCGCTGCCCCGCTCCGGCCGGCCGGGATGCGGCTACGCTCGTGGCATGGCCGGCCGATTCGATCCCCTGACCCGCGCCGCCGTGCGCGGCGGGCGGACCGGTGTGCCCGCCGCGCGGCAGGCCGCCGCGGCGGCGGGCGGGGCGCTGAGCCGGGTCTGGGATCCCGGCGGGCCGGTCGACCTCGGGCTGACGCTCGGGCCGCTGCGGCGGGGGCCGGGGGATCCGACCTTCCGGGTCGGCGGGGACGGGTCCGTGTGGCGTACGACGCGTACTCCGCAGGGGCCCGCGACGCTGAGGGTGTCCGCCGACCGCAGTGCAGGGCGGGTGAAGGGCGAGGCGTGGGGGGCCGGGGCCGAGTGGGTGCTCGATGCGCTTCCCGCGCTGCTGGGTGCCGGTGACGATCCGGCTGCGTTCGTACCGCGCCACCGGCTGGTGCACGAGAGCCACCGGAGGCGGCCCGGGCTGCGGCTGACCCGTACGGGGCTCGTGCTGGAGGTGCTCGTGCCGACGGTGCTGGAGCAGAAGGTCACCGCGGACGAGGCCTACCGGTCCTGGCGGCGGCTCGTACGGGCGCACGGTGAAGCCGCGCCCGGGCCCGAGGCCGGGCTGTGCGTGGTGCCGGACGCGCGGACCTGGGCGATGGTGCCGTCGTGGGAGTGGCACCGGGCCGGGGTCGACGGGAAGCGGTCGGCGACGATCGTGCGGGCCGCGCGGGTCGCGGCCCGGCTGGAGGAGGCGGCGGCCATGCCGCCCGGCGAGGCGGCCGCGCGGCTGGAGGCCGTGCCCGGCATCGGGCCGTGGACCTCCGCCGAGACCCTGCAGCGCAGCAACGGCGATGCCGACGCCGTGACCACCGGCGATCTTCACCTGCCGGGGATCATCGGGTACGCGCTGGCCGGGAACCGGGACGCCGACGACGCGGTGATGCTGGAGCTGCTCGCCCCCTACGCGGGGCAGCGGCACCGGGCGGCCCGGCTGGTGCTGCTCGCCGGGCGGACCCCGCCGCGGCGGGCGCCTCGGATGTACCGGAGCGACATTTCGCTGATCTAGCGCCGTGGCCGGAAGGGCTTTCCGGCCACGGCAGCGGGCCGTTTAGCGGACCTCGATGAACTCGTCGGGGATGCGCGCCGGGCGGGGGCGCGCGGGTTCGGCGGGGCGGCCGATCGCCACCGCGCCCATCGGGTCCCAGGAGTCCGGGAGGGCCAGGACCTTGCGGACCACGTCGCGGCAGAACATCGTCGAGGACACCCACGCCGAGCCCAGGCGCTCGGCGGCGAGGGCGACCAGGAAGTTCTGCACGCCCGCGCCCGTGGCGACGACGAACATCTCCCGCTCCGCCGCGTCGCGGCGGGCGTGGCCGTACTGGTGGGCGCCGTCGGTGACCATGCACGGGACGGCCAGGTACGGGGCGTTGCGCAGGACGTCGCCGCGGCGGACGCGCCTGGCGATGGACTCCTCCGACCTGCCGTCGCGGCGCAGGTCGGCGATCCACGCGTCGCGCATCGCGTCCAGGAGCTCCAGGCGGGCCGTCTGCGATTCGAGGAGGACGAAGCGCCAGGGGGTGGTGTGGTGCGGTGCCGGGGCGGTGAGGGCGGCGGCGACGGCGCGGCGGACCGCGGCCGGGTCCACCGGGTCGTCCGTGAAGGCGCGGACCGTGCGGCGCTGGGTCACGGCCTGCCGTACGGCCTCGGAGGTGCCCAGGCGGAACATGTCGTCCTCGGCGCGGCGGACCAGCAGGGCTGCCGTGGCGTCGCCGCCGACCAGGTGGGACAGGCCGCGGACCACGGCCACAGGCCGGTTGGCGGCCTTGCCCTTGGCCAGGTCGCCGGCCGCGGCCAGCTCGTCGGCGGTGGCGACGACCGTCGCGGTGAGCGGGTTGCCGTGGGTGTCCGTGCCGCCGCGGAGGTCGTGCAGGACGCGCACGCCCGCGGAGCCGATGGCGATGTCCGTCAGGCCGGTGCGCCACGGGCGGCCCGCGGTGTCGGTGATCACGACGCCCACGTCGACGGAGAGCAGGCGGGCCAGGCCCGTCCGGATCGCGGCGGCCGAGGCGTCCGGGTCCTCGGGGAGGAGGAGGACCGTGCCGGGGGCGGTGTTGGAGGCGTCCACGCCGGCCGCCGCCATGACCAGGCCCTGGCGGTTCTGCACGATGCGCAGGGTGCCGCGGCGGGCGACCACGCGGACGGTCTCGGCGTCGATCGCCTCCTCGCGGGAGGCCGCCCGGACGATGCGGCCCTCGGCTTTGGAGACGATTTTCGAGGTGACGAGGAGGATGTCCCCGTCTCGGAGGTCCGGGGCGCTCGCGGCGATCAGACGGGCCAGGTCGTCGCCCGGCTCGACCTCCGGGATGCCGGGGACGGCGCGGACCTCGTACGCGGTCACCGGGCGGCCTCGGCCATGGCCAGGGCGGCGCGGGCCATCGCCGCCGTGGCTTCGGTGTCGGTCATCATCAGGGGCACGGCACGGCAGGTGATCCCGGCGGCCTCGACGTCGGAGACGGCGTCGGCGTCGGCGGTGTCGACGAGCCAGCCGTCGAGGAGGCCGGCGCCGTAGTGGCGGGCGACGGCCGCCGCGGTGGACTCCACACCGACGGCGGCGAGGACCTTGTCGGCCATGCCGCGCACCGGGGCCCCGCCGACGATCGGGGAGAGGCCGACGACCGGGGCGGCGGCGCCGGCGACGGCTTCGCGGATGCCGGGGACGGCGAGGATCGTGCCGATCGAGACGACCGGGTTGGACGGCGGGAGGAGGATCACGTCGGCGGCGGCCAGGGCCTCCAGGACGCCGGGAGCGGGCTTGGCCTGGTCGGCGCCGACGGGGACGACGGCCTCGGCGTCCAGTGATGCGCGCAGGCGCACCCAGTACTCCTGGAAGTGGACGACGCGGCGTTCGCCGTTCTCGGTGACGGCGACGTGGGTCTCGACGCGGTCGTCCGACATGGGCAGGAGGCGGACCCCCGGCTGCCAGCGGTCGCAGAGCGCCTCGGTGACCGCGCTGAGCGGGTAGCCGGCGGCGAGCATCTGCGTACGGACGATGTGCGTGGCGAAGTCGCGGTCGCCGAGCCCGAACCAGGTCGGGCCCACGCCGTACGCGGCGAGCTCCTCCTTGACGGTGAACGACTCGTCGGCGCGGCCCCAGCCCTGGTCCTCGTTGATGCCCCCGCCCAGGGTGTACATCACGGTGTCCAGGTCGGGGCACACCTTGAGCCCGAACAGGTGGATGTCGTCACCGGTGTTGCCGATGACCGTGATCTCCGCCGCGGGGGCCGCGGCCTTCAGTCCGCGGAGGAAGCGGGCGCCGCCGATGCCGCCGGCCAGAACAACAATGCGCATGCAGCGAAGTCTGACAGGCGTCAGACGCGGACGGTCTCCGGGTGGGCCGGGTGGCAGTTGTGCATCGGCATGGCCTGGAGCCCGGGGAAGTAGACGTGCAGGCTGACCGCGCCTTCGAGGGTGTCGTTGACGACCTCGTGCGCGTAGCCCGGGGCGAAGACGCGCTGCGCGCCCGCGCCGAGGGTGAGGGTGCCGCGGGTGCCGCGCTCGGTGAGTTCGCCCTCCAGGACCGTCCAGACGCCGGACGACGGCCCGTGGTCGTGGAAGCCGCTGCCCTGGCCGGGAACCCAGCTGAGCAGCCACACCTCGTAGCCGGTCGGGGAGCCGGGGGAGGGGGCGACGGAGCGCAGGCGGTGGTACCAGCGGGTGGTGGCGTCGTAGCGGACCAGGTGCTCCCAGCTCGCGCGGTCGGCGGCGATGGAGCGGGCCAGGCCGGCGAACTCGGCGACGGTGGCGGGGTGTTCGCGCGCCGGCTGGAGCAGGTGCGGTACGGAGAGGATGTCGCCGGCGATCTGGAGGTCGCTCTCGATGACGGCAGGGGCGGCGGCGGAGTCGCGCATCACGGGGGTCCTAGACGGGTGTCAGTGGGTGGTCGCTGTGGCGGGGGCCGGAAAGGAGCAGGGCTCCTGGGGCATCAACAGCCGCAACAGCAACAGCGAACCTGGGCAGCGCGCAGGAACCCACGAACGGGGGTCCGGAAGGCGGCTGCGGTCACTGACATGGGGACAAGGAGACCGGCTGCGGGGCCGGACTGTCAACCCAATGCCCGTTTTGGTCGAAAAGGTTCAACTGATCCGGTTAACCGGGACGGAGAAAGGTTTGTGCAGACGAATGCAGGGCACACCGCGTGCCGAGATACCGTCTCGCGCCGCCTCAAACTTATGTGGCCAACTCGTGACCGGAATGTGATCTGCGCCGCTTCTGCGGCCGGATCGCAACCGCCGCCCGGGGGGCCGCGTATGTCACGGGTGGGTGTGGGTGGAGTGGTACTCGTGGCAACTGTCACGATTTTTGGCGATATCAACACTTTCTGCATAGCCTTGGTTCCGCAGAGTGAATAAGGGCCCCAATAGCAGATCCCGGCTTGACTGCGCTGGAGCCCCCCACTTGTAATTTCACTCGTGTCGTTACGTAGCGATGAGTGACGACGGCCACGGGGATGCACAGACAGAGCGAGGGGCGCACATGACCGAGCTGTTTCAGGAACTGCTGGTCGAGGAAGCGGACGAAGAGCTCGGATGGCAGGAGCGCGCGCTGTGCGCCCAGACCGACCCCGAGTCCTTCTTCCCCGAGAAGGGCGGCTCCACCCGAGAGGCCAAGAAGGTCTGCCTGGCCTGCGAAGTCCGGTCCGAATGCCTGGAGTACGCCCTCGCCAACGACGAGCGGTTCGGCATCTGGGGCGGCCTCTCGGAGCGGGAGCGCCGCCGCCTGAAGAAGGCCGCCGTCTGACCCCCGCCGCAGCGGCCCCGGGACCCCGCCCCGACCCCGTC
>NZ_RPSE01000275.1:0-8557 GCF_003949955.1 Streptomyces sp. WAC05292 | reverse complement strand
CCCTTGGACCGCCCCGATGCCCCCGAAACCTTGGAGGGCCTGGAGGCCTTGGAGGCCTTGGGCGCCTTCGGGGGCTTCGCGGGCGACTGCTCGGACGGCTTCGGCACCTTGGGCCGCGCGGGCCGCCCGGTCGCCTCGGCGGCCCCGGCGGGGCCGGAACCCGGGCCGGAGCCGGGGCCCTTGCGGGCCGACCGGTCGGACCGGTCGGGGAACGGCGTCCCGCCCTGCGTGCTCCTGGCTCCGGCCACTGCTGTGCCTCCTGCGTCTGCGCTGTCCCGCCTCAGCGGTTCCTGTGGGCTGCGACCGCCTCGTACACCATCGCGACCAGCAGCTCGTCGGCGTCCCGGCGGCCGAACTCGGAGGCCGCGCGGGACATCTCGTACAGGCGGTGCGGGTCGGAGAGCACCGGCAGGACGTTGCCGAGCACCCAGTCGGGCGTCAGCTCCGCGTCGTCGACGAGCAGGCCGCCGCCGGCCTTGACCACCGGCTGGGCGTTGAGCCGCTGTTCGCCGTTGCCGATCGGCAGCGGGACGTAGGCGGCGGGGAGCCCGACGGCGGAGAGTTCGGCGACGGTCATCGCGCCCGCGCGGCACAGCATCATGTCGGCGGCGGCGTACGCGAGGTCCATCCGGTCCACGTACGGTACCGGGACATAGGGCGGCATCCCGGGCATGTTGTCGACGTGCGGCAGTTCGTTCTTCGGCCCGACCGCGTGCAGGATCTGGATCCCGGAGCGCTGGAGGGTCGGGGCGACCTGCTGCATCGTCTCGTTGAGGCGGCGGGCGCCCTGGGAGCCGCCCGAGACCAGCAGGGTCGGCAGGTTGGGGTCCAGGCCGAAGGCCGCACGCGCCTCGGGGCGGACCGCGGCGCGGTCCAGGGTGGAGATGGTCCGGCGCAGCGGGATGCCGACGTAGCGGGCGCCGCGGAGCTTGCTGTCGGGGGTGGAGACCGCGACGGCGTGCGCGTACCGGGAGCCGATCTTGTTGGCGAGGCCCGGCCGGGCGTTGGCCTCGTGGACGATGATCGGCACGCCGAGCCGCTTGGCCGCGAGGTAGCCGGGCAGGGCCACGTAGCCGCCGAAGCCGACGACGACGTCCGCCTTGGTCCGCTCCAGGATCTCCTCGGCCGCCTTGATGGTGCCGCGGAGCCGTCCCGGGACGGTGATCAGCTCGGGGGTGGGCTTGCGGGGCAGCGGGACGGCCGGGATCAGGCCCAGCTCGTAGCCGCGCTCGGGCACCAGGCGGGTTTCGAGCCCGCGCTCCGTGCCGAGCGCGGTGATGCCCACGGAAGGGTCCTGCCTGCGCAGGGCGTCCGCGAGGGCGAGCGCCGGCTCGATGTGGCCGGCGGTCCCCCCACCGGCGAGTACGACATGCACCGAATTTCACCGCTCTCCGGACGGACGCCTCGTGACGCGCCGTCTCATCGTCTTCCATCTCTGCCCGGTCCGCAGCCGGCCGCTCTTCGGCCGGCGCATCGCGAGCGCCGCGCGTGCGGCCGGCTCCTCCCGCGCGAAGGCGATGAGCAGTCCGACCGCGAACATGGTCGGCAGCAGAGCGGAACCGCCGTACGAGAACAGCGGGAGCGGGACCCCGGCGATCGGCAACAGGCCGAGCACCGCACCGATGTTGATCACGGCCTGGGCCGTGATCCAGGTGGTCACGCCTCCCGCGGCATACCGTACGAAGGAGTCCTCCGTGCGTCCGGCCACGCGGATACCCGCATAGCCTAGAGCCGCGAACAGGGCGAGTACCGACAGCGTCCCCGCCAGTCCCAGTTCCTCCCCGGTGATGGCGAAGATGAAGTCGGTGTGGGCTTCGGGCAGTTGTCCCCATTTTTCCACACTGGCACCCAGCCCGGAACCGAACCATCCGCCGGAGGCGAGGGCGTAGATCCCGTGGACGGCCTGCCAGCACAGGTCGTCTTTGCCCGGTTCCGTCGCACCGATGCAGGACAGCCGGGACATCCGGTGCGGACTGGTCTTGATCAGCAGTGCGATGATCACACCCGCGAAGGCGAGGACCCCCGCGAACAGCCGCGTCGGCGCCCCGGCCAGCCACAGGAGCCCGAAGAGGATGGCCCCCAGGATCATCGCGGTGCCCATGTCGCCGCCGAGCATGATCAGGCCGAGCAGCAGGAACGCCACCGGCACGAGCGGCACCAGCAGGTGCTTCCACTGCGCCAGCAGCTCCCGGTCGCCCTTGCGGGCCAGCAGGTCGGCGCCCCACAGGATCAGCGCGAGCTTGCCGAACTCGCTGGGCTGGAGCATGAACGGGCCGCCGAGCGAGATCCAGTTCTGGTTGCCGTTGACCGCGACCCCTATCCCGGGGACCTGGACCAGGACCATCAGGAAGAGCGTGCCGGCCAGCACGGGATAGGACAGCGCCCGGTGCAGCTTCACCGGCATGCGCGAGGCGGCGAACAGCAGCAGCGCGCCGATCAGGGCGGCGAGGAACTGCTTCTTGAAGAAGTACGCGTCCCCCAGCCCCAGCTGGAGCGCCTTGATCATCGAGGCCGAGTAGACCATCACCAGGCCGAGCACGGTGATCAGCAGTGAGCTGCCGAAGATCAGGTAGTAGGCGGTCAGCGGCCGGTCCCAGGCCCGGCGCACCTGCTGCTGGGTGCGCCGGATCCGGGTCAGCGGCCCGCCGCCCGCGGGGCGCCGCAGGCCCGGCGGGCGGCGGCGGCCCTGCGGTCTGAGGGCTGCGGGGCCCCGCGGGGACCGCGCCGGTTTCGCGGCGGACGGCCGCCGCCCGGGCAGCACCTGTCTGGCCGGCATCTCGTGACCTTCCCCTCCACTCGTACGGGGCGGGCGGCCGGTCGGGGCGGACCTTCCTGCCCGGTCTAGGCGCTCCCGGCGGCCAGTTCGCGCACCGCGTCCGCGAACGCGTCCCCGCGCTCGTTGTAGTTCGCGAACATGTCCATCGATGCGCAGGCGGGCGCCAGCAGGACCGTGTCGCCGGGCTCGGCGAGACGGGCCGCTTCCCGGACCGCCGCGAGCATCGCCCCAGTGTCCGTCCGGTCGAGGTCGACGACCGGGACCTCGGGGGCGTGTCGCGCCAGCGCCTCGGCGATGAGCGCCCGGTCGGCGCCGATCAGCACCGCGCCGCGCAGCCGCTTGCCGGACTTCTGAACCAGCTCGTCGAAGGTCGCGCCCTTGGCGAGGCCGCCCGCGATCCACACGACGGGCTCGAACGCGGCCAGCGAGGCCTCCGCGGCGTGCGTGTTGGTGGCCTTGGAGTCGTCGACGTACACCACGCCGTCGACCTCGTCCACGCGGGCGACGCGGTGCGCGTCGGGCCGGAAGTCGCGCAGGCCGTCGCGGACGGCGCGCGGCGGGACGCCGAAGGCGCGGGCCAGGGCGGCCGCGGCGAGGGCGTTGGCGATGTTGTGCGGGGCGGGCGGGTTGACGTCCGCGACCTCGGCGAGCTCCTGCGCGTTGCGCTGCCGGTTCTCGACGAACGCCCGGTCGACGAGGATGCCGTCGACGACGCCGAGCATGGAGGGGCCGGGGGCGCCGAGGGTGAAGCCGATGGCGCGGCAGCCCTCCTCGACGTCGGCCTCCTCGACGAGGCGCTCGGTGGCCGGGTCGGCGACGTTGTAGACGCAGGCGACCGTGTTGCCCTCGTAGATGCGGCCCTTGTCGGCGGCGTACGCCTCCATGGAGCCGTGCCAGTCGAGGTGGTCGGGCGCCAGGTTCAGCACGGCGGCCGAGTGGGCGCGCACCGAGGGCGCCCAGTGCAGCTGGTAGCTGGAGAGCTCCACTGCGAGGACGTCGTACTCCTCCTCGCCGAGCACCACGTCGATGATCGGGGTGCCGATGTTCCCGACGGCCGCGGTCCGCAGGCCGGCGGCCCGCAGGATCGAGGCGAGCATCTGGGTCGTGGTGGTCTTGCCGTTGGTGCCGGTCACGGCGAGCCAGGGGGCGGCCTTGCGGTCCGGGCGGGAGTCGCGCAGCAGCCAGGCGATCTCCACGTCGCCGACGACGTCGACGCCGGCCTCGGCGGCCGCCCGGAACAGCGGGCTGTCGGGCTTCCAGCCGGGCGAGGTGACGACCAGGCCGGTGCCCTCGGGGAGGGTCTCGGCGTCGCCGAGGCGTACGGAGACGCCCAGGCCGGCGAGTTCGGCCGCCTTCGCGCGGTGGCCCTCGGAGTCCCCGCCGTCCACGACGGTGACGGAGGCGCCGAGGCCGGCCAGGGCGCGGGCGGCGCTGATGCCGCTCACGCCGAGGCCGGCGACGGTGATGTTCTTGCCCTGCCAGGAGGTCACTTGTCCGCTGCCCATCCCGCGTAGAAGATGCCGAGGCCGACGATGACGCACATGCCCTGGATGATCCAGAAGCGGACCACGACGAGGACCTCGGACCAGCCCTTGAGTTCGAAGTGGTGCTGGAGCGGCGCCATGCGGAAGACGCGCTTCCCGGTGAGCCGGAAGGAGCCGACCTGGATGACGACCGACAGCGTGATGAGGACGAACAGGCCGCCGAGGAGGGCGATCAGGAACTCCGTGCGGGAGCAGATCGCGAGGCCGGCGAGCGCGCCGCCGAGGGCCAGCGAGCCGGTGTCGCCCATGAAGATCTTGGCCGGCGAGGTGTTCCACCACAGGAAGCCGAAGCAGGCGCCCATCAGGGCGGAGGCGACGACCGCGAGGTCGAGCGGATCGCGCACCTCGAAGCAGGCGTTGGGGTTGGTCAGGGTCTGCGCGTTGGCGCAGGACTCCTGGAACTGCCAGACGCCGATGAAGGTGTAGGCGCCGAAGACCATCACGGCGGCGCCGGTGGCCAGGCCGTCCAGACCGTCCGTCAGGTTCACGCCGTTCGACATGGCCAGGATCATGAACAGCGCCCAGACCACGAACAGGACGGGGCCGATCGACCAGCCGAAGTCGGTGACGAACGACAGCTTGGTCGAGGCCGGGGCCAGCCCGCGCGCGTCCTTGAACTGGAGCGCGAGCACGGCGAAGGCGATGCCGACGATCAGCTGGCCGGCCATCTTGGCCTTGGCCCGCAGACCGAGCGACCGCCGCTTGACGATCTTGATGTAGTCGTCGAGGTAGCCGACGAGGCCCATGCCGGCCATCAGGAACAGCACCAGCACGCCGGACAGCGACGGCGACTGGCCGGTCAGCACCTTCGTCAGGGCGTACGCGATGAGCGTGGCCAGGATGAAGGAGATGCCGCCCATGGTGGGCGTGCCCTTCTTCCCCAGGTGGCCGCGCGGGCCGTCGTCGCGGATGAACTGGCCGTAGCCCTTGCGGGCCAGCAGCTTGATCAGCAGCGGGGTGCCGATGACCGTGAGGAACATGCCGATGACACCGGCGAACAGGATCTGCCTCATCGGCCGGCGACCTCGCCCTCGCCGGCCAGCAGCGCCTCTGCGACCCGCTCCAGCCCGATCGACCTGGAAGCCTTCACCAGCACGACGTCACCCGGGCGCAGTTCACTGCGCAACAGGTCGACCGCCGCCTGCGCGTCGGACACGAGCACCGACTCCTCACCCCACGAACCCTCGTTGTAGGCGCCCAGTTGCAGCCAGGACGCTTCGATGCCCCCGACCGCGACGAGCTTGCTCACGTTGAGCCGGACGGCAAGCCGTCCCACCGCGTCGTGCTCGGCCAGCGAGGCGTCACCGAGCTCGGCCATGGGACCGAGCACCGCCCACGTGCGCCCCCCGTTCGCCCTGGCGGCGCCGCCCATCGCGGCCAGCGCGCGCAGTGCGGCCCGCATGGACTCGGGGTTCGCGTTGTAGGCGTCGTTGACGACCGTGACGCCGTCCGCCCGCTCGGTGACCTCCATCCGCCACCGGGACAACGTGCCCGCTCCGGAGAGCGCGGTGGCGGTCTCCAGGGCGGACATGCCCAGCGCGTGGGCGACGGCGGCCGCGGCGAGCGCGTTCGACACGTGGTGCTCACCGTACAGGCGCAAGGTCACTTCGCCGCACCCGGTGGGTGTGTGAAGTGTGAAGGAGGGCTGCCCGGCCGGCGTCATCCGGACATCGGTGGCCCGGACGTCGGCGTCGTCGGCCTCGCCGAAGAGCAGCGTACGGGCCTTGGTGCGGGCGGACATGGCGCGCACGAGGGGGTCGTCGGCGTTGAGGACGGCGATGCCGCCGTCGGCCGCCGCGGGCAGGGCCTCGACGAGCTCGCCCTTGGCGACGGCGATCTGCTCGCGGCCGCCGAACTCGCCGATGTGGGCGGTGCCGACGTTCAGGACGACGCCGATGCGGGGCGGGGTCAGGCCGGTGAGGTAGGCGATGTGGCCGATGCCGCGGGCGCCCATCTCCAGGACCAGGTGCCGGGTCTCCTCGGTGGCCCGCAGCGCGGTGAGCGGCAGGCCGATCTCGTTGTTGAGGGAGCCGGGCGTCCACACGGTGGGGGCGTGTGCCTGGAGCACCTGCGCGATGAGGTCCTTGGTGGAGGTCTTGCCCGCGGAGCCGGTCAGGGCCACCACGTCGGTGCCGAGGCGGAGGACGACGGCGCGGGCGAGGGCGCCGAGGGCCCTCTCGACGTCGTCGACGACGATCGCGGGCACGCCGACGGGGCGCGTGGCGAGCACGGCCGCGGCGCCGGCGGCGACGGCGCCTTCGGCGAACTCGTGCCCGTCGACGCGCTCGCCGGCGAACGCGGCGAACAGGCTGCCGGCCTCGACCTGGCGGGAGTCGATGACGACGGGCCCCGTGATCCTCACCGAGGGGTCCGGTATGTCGTGGGGCCGCCCGCCGGTGATGTCGGCGATCTCGGCGAGGGAAAGGGCGATCACTGGTTCACCTCGGCCTTGTGGACGTTCGGTTCGTGCGGCCGCACGGCGTGCGCGGCCTGTGCCTCGATCGCGGCGCGGAGCACCGCGCGGTCGTCGAAGGGGCGTACGACACCTGCGGTGTCCTGGCCCTGCTCGTGGCCCTTGCCTGCCACCAGCACGGTGTCGCCGGGCTCGGCGCGCGCGACGGCGGCGGCGATGGCCGCGGCCCGGTCCGCGTCGACGAGGACGGCGCCGCGCTCGGCGGCGGGCACGGAGACGGCCCCCTCGAACATCGCGGCGAGGATCTTCAGCGGGTCCTCGGAGCGCGGGTTGTCGGAGGTGAGCACGGCGGTGTCGGCGAACCGGGCGGCGGCCGCGCCCATCGGGCCGCGCTTGGTGGAGTCGCGGTCGCCGCCGCAGCCGAGCACGATGTGCAGCCGGCCGGCGGTGACCTCGCGCAGGGCGCGCAGCACGGACTCGACGGCGTCGGTCTTGTGCGCGTAGTCGACCACGGCGAGGTAGGGCTGGCCCGCGTCCACGCGCTCCAGGCGGCCGGGGACGCCGGGGACCGCGGCGACGCCGTCGGCGGCGGTCTGCGGGTCGATGCCGGCGGCGGCGAGCGCGGCGATCGCGGCGACGGTGTTGGCGACGTTGAACGGGCCGGGCAGCGGGGCCCGGGCGGCGATGCGCTGCCCGTCCGGGCCGACCACGGTGAGGGTGGAGTCCATGTGCCCGAAGACGACGTCCTCGGCGCGCCAGTCCGCGGCCGGGTCGCCCTGGGCGGAGAAGGTGGTGACGGGGATCGGCGACTCCTTGGCGAGGCGCCGGCCGTACTCGTCGTCGGTGTTGACCACGCCGAGGCGGGCGCGGCGCTCGGTGAAGAGCTGCGCCTTGGCCTGGAAGTAGTCCTCCATGTCGGAGTGGAACTCCATGTGCTCCGGGCTCAGGTTGTTGAAGACGGCGACGTCGAAGACGCAGCCGTCGACCCGCCCGAGCACCAGGGCGTGGCTGGAGACCTCCATGGCGACGGCCTCGACGCCGCGTTCGCGCATGACGGCGAACAGGGCCTGGAGGTCGGTGGCCTCGGGGGTGGTCCGCTCGGACTTGATGCGCTCGCCGCCGATGCGCATCTCGACGGTGCCGATGAGCCCGGTGGTGCGGCCGGCGCCGCGCAGGCCGCCGTCGACGAGGTACGCCGTCGTGGTCTTCCCGGAGGTTCCGGTGATGCCGATGCGGAGCAGGCCCTCGCCGGGGCGGCCGTAGATCTCGGCGGCGAGGGCGCCCATGCGGCCGCGCGGGTCGTCGGCGGTGAGCACGGGCAGGCCGGTGGCGGCCGCGCGCTCCGCTCCCGCGGGATCGGTCAGGATCGCCGCGGCGCCGAGGGCCGCCGCCTGGGCCGCGAAGTCGGCGCCGTGCAACCGGGCGCCGGGCAGGGCCGCGTACAGGTCGCCGGGGCGCACCGCACGGGAGTCGTGCGTGATCCCGGTGATCTGCGGGCCCGAGGGCTCCGCGGGGGCGCCGGGGTCCAGCAGGTGCGCGAGCGCGCCGAGCGGGGTCGGGCGGACGGACGCGGGCCGGGGCGCGCCCGGCGGCGTTGCCGGGGCGTCCTGCGGGGTGGTTCTGGGCTGATCAGCGTGGGACACGGCGGTGAGCGTACCGGGCGCGGCGGGCCGCCCGCGAAGCGAGGGCCCGCCGGGGGCGGCCCCGGCCGGCTGGTTCCCGGGTTCGGGGGTGATCGTGGTCACTGGTGGTGCCTCACGGTTCCTCGGGGGCCGGCGCGGCGGCCCGGGGGTCACCGGCCGGGCGTCGTGCCGGGTCGGGGGG
>NZ_RPSE01000274.1:0-8600 GCF_003949955.1 Streptomyces sp. WAC05292 | reverse complement strand
GCCGTACGCCGCCCCCGCCGCGATCCGGCGGGCCGTCCTTGCTCTGGACACCCTTCACGCCACCTCCGTCCTCGTCGACCTTCCTGCCCCGTACCGCCCGTCGGCCAATCCCTTTCCGCATACTCTGGCCATGTCTCCCGGAGAACCCGTGGAGTCCCATCCCTGGAGAACATGGTGCAATTCCACGACTCGATGATCAGCCTCGTCGGCAACACCCCGCTGGTGAAGCTCAACCGCGTGACCGAAGGCCTTCAGGCCACCGTCCTTGCCAAGGTCGAGTACTTCAACCCCGGCGGCTCCGTGAAGGACCGCATCGCCCTCCGGATGATCGAGGCCGCCGAGCAGAGCGGTGCTCTCAAGCCCGGTGGCACCATCGTGGAGCCGACCAGTGGCAACACCGGTGTAGGACTCGCCATCGTGGCCCAGCAGAAGGGCTACAAGTGCATCTTCGTCTGTCCTGACAAGGTGTCGATGGACAAGATCAACGTGCTGCGGGCGTACGGCGCCGAGGTCGTGGTCTGCCCGACCGCGGTCGACCCGGAGCACCCGGATTCCTACTACAACGTCTCCGACCGCCTCGTCCGCGAGACGCCCGGCGCCTGGAAGCCGGACCAGTACAGCAACCCGAACAACCCGCGCTCGCACTACGAGACCACCGGTCCCGAGCTGTGGGAGCAGACCGAGGGCAGGATCACGCACTTCGTGGCGGGCGTCGGCACGGGCGGCACGATCTCCGGCACCGGCAACTACCTGAAGGAGGCGTCCGGCGGCAAGGTCAAGGTCATCGGCGCCGACCCGGAGGGCTCCGTCTACTCCGGCGGCTCGGGCCGCCCGTACCTCGTCGAGGGCGTCGGCGAGGACTTCTGGCCGACCGCCTACGACCGGAACGTGGCCGACGAGATCATTGCGGTGTCCGACAAGGACTCCTTCCAGATGACCCGCCGCCTCGCCAAGGAGGAGGGCCTCCTCGTCGGCGGCTCCTGCGGCATGGCCGTCGTCGCCGCGCTGCGCGCCGCCGAGGGCCTCGGCCCGGACGACGTCGTCGTCGTGCTGCTCCCGGACAGCGGCCGCGGCTACATGAGCAAGATCTTCTCGGACGAGTGGATGGCCGGCCACGGCTTCCTGGAGGAGGCCGGCCCCGCCGCCCGCATCGGCGACGTCCTCGCCGACAAGGAGGGCGACATGCCCTCCCTGGTGCACATGCACCCGGAGGAGACCGTCGGCGAGGCCATCGAGGTGCTGCGCGAGTACGGCGTCTCCCAGATGCCGGTCGTCAAGCCCGGCGCCGGCCACCCGGACGTCATGGCCGCCGAGGTCATCGGCTCCGTCGTCGAGAAGGAGCTGCTCGCCGCGCTGTTCGCGCAGCGCGCCGCGCTGAGCGACCCGCTGGAGAAGCACATGAGCGCGCCGCTTCCGCAGGTCGGCTCCGGCGAGCCCGTCTCCGACCTGATGACCGCGCTGGGCAAGGCCGACGCGGCGATCGTGCTGGTCGAGGGCAAGCCGACCGGCGTCGTCAGCCGCCAGGACCTGCTCGCGTTCCTCGCGAAGAACGCGTGACAGCGGTGCCGCCGGCCGCGGGCCGGGGCTTCGTGCGATCGGCACGGGCCCGTCACGCGGCGGCAGCACCGGCTTAACACGCGCGGGGCACAGTGGTGGGTGTCGGCGGGGGCGAGGGCCCCGGCCGGCGCCACGGAACGGCGTCTGCACACCTCCGGAGCGGCTCCCGGAGCTGCGGCGCCACGGACGCGGACGGCCCTGACCCGGCCCGTGTCCCGCGCGGGGACCGCCGTCGTCCCGCCCCTCGCACACCCCGAGGGTGCGGCGGTCCCCGCGTCCTCCGGCCCCGGTTCTCCCCCTCCGCGCCCCGCCCGCGCGTCTCGCGGAGCGGCTGCGGGTTGCCCCGCCTGCATAGACGCATGCAGAGTGCTCCGTGACTGAATACTTACGGGGACGGAGGGTCGGGATGACGAGCGACAGCCCGGCGGCGCGCCTGCAGAGGCTGTTCGAGGGGCACCGGCTGACGCCCACCCAGCGGCGGATCGCGCACTGCATGGTCCGCGGCGCCACCGAGGTGCCGTTCCTGTCGAGCGTGGAGCTCGCCGAACTGGCCGGCGTCAGCCAGCCCTCGGTGACGCGGTTCGCGGTGGCCCTCGGCTTCGACGGCTACCCGGCCCTGCGCCGGCACCTGCGGGAGGTGGCCCCGCCCGCCGAGCGGGCGGAGGAGCAGCAGGAGGACGCCTACAACGAGTACCAGCAGGCCGTCCAGGGGGAGATCGAGAACCTGCGGAGGCTTTCGGCCATGCTCGCCGACCCCTCGCCGGTCCAGGAGGCGGGCCGGCTGCTCGCCGCGTCCGTTCCGCTGCCCGTGCTGGGGCTGCGGGCGGCGTCCTCGCAGGCGCGCGGGTTCGCGTACTTCGCCGCCAAGGTCCACCCGGACGTGCGGCTCCTCGACGAGGGCGGCTCCATGCTCGCCGACCGGATCGACGCGGCCGCCGGCGCCGGCGCCTCCGCGCTGCTGTGCTTCGCCCTGCCCCGCCACCCCCGCGAGGTGGCCGAGGCGCTGGAGCACTCCCGGCAGGCGGGGCTGACGGTGGTGACGGTCGCCGAGTCGCCGTTCGCCCCCGTCGCCCGCGTCTCCGACCTGCTGATCCCGGCGCCGGTCGGTACCGGGCTGGCCTTCGACACCGCCTGCGCGCCGATGCTGCTGGGGCGGGTGCTGCTGGAGGCGATGGCCGACGCCCTGCCCGACGCGCAGGCCCGGCTGGAGGCCTTCGACGCGCGGGCCGCGGCCCGGGGCCTGTTCGTCGAGTAGACCGGGGCGCGTCAGCCGAGGGGCTCCGCCAGGTCCGCGCCGGCCTCCGCCGCCAGGTCCTCCATGGTCTGCGCCCGGCGGGCCGTGCGGAAGGACACCCCGCCCGAGGCGTCCACGGTGAAGCCGTGGACGGCCGGCCGGGGCAGGCTGTTGTAGCCGTAGTGGGCCGTGAAGAAGTACGCGCCGGTGTCGGGGACGCCGATCAGGTCGCCGGGCGCCAGCTCGGGCAGCTCCCGGGCGGTCGCCAGCAGGTCGCCCGCGAAGCAGGCCGGGCCGGCCACGTCCTGGGCGACGGGCGGGCCCTGCTTCGGGGCGCCCTTGCCGTCGTAGGCGAGGATCCGCAGCGGCCACGCGGCGGGCGCGTAGACCGTGCGGGTGGCCAGCTGGACGCCCGCGTGGGTCAGGGCGATCGGCCGCCCGCCGGTGGTCTTCGTGTACTCGACGCGCGCCACGACCAGGCCGTGCTTGGCCAGCAGCGACCGCCCGAACTCGGTGACCAGCCCGTACGAGCCGTCGAACAGCGCCGGGACCGCCTCGCGCAGGGCGGCGACGTAGTCGGCGTACGAGGGGGTGTGCGCGTCCGAGGTGAAGTCGACGGGCAGGCCGCCGCCGATGTCGAGGGTGTCGACCTGGCGGCGCCCGGCCGCCGCGTTGATCTCCTCGGCGAGCGCGTGCAGCTCCCGTACGCCCTCGGCGATCAGCGGCAGCGGGACGCCCTGGGAGCCCGAGTGGGCGTGCAGCCGGGTCAGCCAGGGGCGGTCCAGGAAGGCGCGCACCAGCCAGGCGCGGGCGCCCTCGTCGCGCAGGGCGATGCCGAACTTCGAGGTGGCGGTGGCCGTGGAGAGGGCGTCGATGGCGCCGGCGCCCGTCTGGGGGTTGATCCGTACGCCGATCGGGGAGGCCGTCGGGTGCTGTGCCACCAGCGCGTCGAGGCGTTCCAGCTCCTGCCGGCTGTCGGCGTTGACGGCGATCCCGAGGGCGAGGGCCTCGCGCAGCTCGGCCGCCGTCTTGGCGGGGGAGTCCAGGACCGTCCGCTCCGGGCCCACCCCGGCGGCCCTGACCAGCGCCAGCTCGCCGGGGCTGGCGACCTCGCAGCCCAGACCGCAGCCGGCGAGCAGCCGCAGGACGGGGACGAGCGGCGCGGCCTTGACCGCGAAGGCGTGCAGGACGGGCGTCCCCGGCGCCACGGCCGCCGCGAAAGCGCCCGCCAGGGCCTCGGCGGAGGCGCGGATCCCGGCGGTGTCGAGCAGGCAGACCAGCGGCGGCGCGGAGTCCGCCCCGCCCACGAGGCCCTGCTCGACGGCGGCCCGGACGGCCAGGTCCCGGCGCTCGGCGGCGCCCTGCGCGTGCGTGTCGGCAGCCATGTCCGCCATCCCACCACCCGGCGCGCCCGCCCGCAGCTGTTGACTGGAAGTATTCAGCCGGAGAGGATGTGAATGGAATTACCCAAAGCGTCTGGAGGCATCGCCATGTCAGGACCCCGCCCCGTACGGGCCGCGCGAGGCACCGAGCTCAGCACCCTGGGGTGGCAGCAGGAAGCCGCCCTCCGGATGCTGCAGAACAACCTCGACCCCGAGGTCGCGGAGCACCCCGACAAGCTCGTCGTCTACGGCGGCACCGGCAAGGCCGCCCGCGACTGGCGGTCCTTCGACGCCATGGTCCGCACCCTGCGCACCCTCAAGCAGGACGAGACGATGCTCGTCCAGTCCGGCCGCCCCGTCGGCGTCATGCAGACCCACGAGTGGGCGCCGCGCGTCCTCCTCGCCAACTCCAACCTCGTCGGCGACTGGGCCAACTGGGAGGAGTTCCGCCGCCTGGAGCACCTCGGCCTGACCATGTACGGCCAGATGACCGCCGGGTCCTGGATCTACATCGGCACCCAGGGCATCCTCCAGGGCACGTACGAGACCTTCGCGGCCGTCGCCGCGAAGAAGTTCGGCGGGACCCTCGCCGGCACCATCACCCTCACCGCCGGCCTCGGCGGCATGGGCGGCGCCCAGCCGCTCGCCGTCACCATGAACGACGGCGTCGCGATCTGCATCGACTGCGACCCCCGCGCCATCGAGCGCCGCATCGAGCACCGCTACCTGGACGTCAGGGCCGACTCCCTCGCCCACGCCCTCCAGCTCGCCACCGAGGCCCGCGACCAGCGCAAGCCGCTCTCCATCGGCCTCCTCGGCAACGCCGCCGAACTGCTCCCGCAGATGCTCGCCGAGGGCGCCCCCATCGACATCGTCACCGACCAGACCTCGGCGCACGACCCGCTCGCCTACCTGCCGGTCGGCGTCGACTTCGACGACATGGCCTCCTACGCGGCCAAGGACCCGGCCGGCTTCACCACCCGCTCCCGCGAGTCGATGGCCAAGCACGTCGAGGCCATGGTCGGCTTCATGGACGCCGGCGCC
The DNA here is from genome assembly GCF_003949955.1 of Streptomyces sp. WAC05292. Lineage (NCBI taxonomy): Bacteria > Bacillati > Actinomycetota > Actinomycetes > Kitasatosporales > Streptomycetaceae > Streptomyces > Streptomyces sp. WAC05292. Next base: position 3,383 of record NZ_RPSE01000274.1, on the reverse strand, counting down.
GAGGTCTTCGACTACGGCAACTCCATCCGCGGCGAGGCGCAGCTCGCCGGCTACGACCGGGCGTTCGCCTTCCCCGGCTTCGTCCCCGCCTACATCCGCCCGCTGTTCTGCGAGGGCAAGGGCCCCTTCCGCTGGGCCGCCCTCTCCGGCGACGCCGCGGACATCGCCAAGACCGACAAGGCGATCCTCGACCTGTTCCCGGAGAACGAGTCCCTCGCCCGCTGGATCAAGATGGCCGGCGAGCGCGTCCACTTCCAGGGCCTGCCCGCCCGCATCTGCTGGCTCGGCTACGGCGAGCGCGACAAGGCCGGCGAGCGCTTCAACGACATGGTCGCGAGCGGCGAACTGGCCGCCCCGCTGGCCATCGGCCGCGACCACCTCGACTGCGGCTCCGTCGCCTCCCCGTACCGCGAGACCGAGGCCATGCTCGACGGCTCCGACGCCATCGCCGACTGGCCCCTGCTCAACGCCATGGTCAACGTCGCGTCCGGCGCCTCCTGGGTCTCCATCCACCACGGCGGCGGCGTCGGCATGGGCCGCTCCATCCACGCCGGCCAGGTCACCGTCGCCGACGGCACCCCGCTGGCCGGCGAGAAGGTCCGCCGCGTCCTCACGAACGACCCCGGCATGGGCGTCATCCGGCACGTCGACGCCGGCTACGACATCGCCGAGTCCGTGGCCGACGCCAAGGGCGTGCGCGTCCCGATGCGCGAGGGCGACGCCGGAGCCTCCGCGTGAGCCAGAGCTTCCACGCCATGTGGGCGTCGCTGCGGCCCCTCGGCCGCAGCGACGCCTCCGGCGGCTACCGCCGCTACGCCTGGACCGGCGCCGACGCCGACTGCCGGCTCTGGTTCCGGATGCAGGCCGAGGCCCGCCGCCTCGACGTCGAGACCGACCGCAACGGCAACCAGTGGGCCTGGCTCGGCGACCCCGCCGCCGGAGACGCCGTCGTCACCGGCTCCCACCTCGACTCCGTCCCCGACGGCGGCGCCTTCGACGGCCCCCTCGGTGTCGTCTCCGCCTTCGCCGCGCTCGACGAGCTCCGCGCCCGCGGAGCCTCCTTCAAGCGGCCCCTGGCCATCGTCAACTTCGGCGACGAGGAAGGCGCCCGCTTCGGCCTCGCCTGCGTCGGCTCCCGCCTCGCCTCCGGGCAGCTGACCAAGGAGAAGGCGTACGAGCTGCGCGACGCCGACGGGATCAGCCTGCCCCAGGCCATGGAGGCCGCCGGATACGACCCCGACGCCATCGGACCCGACCCCGAACGGCTCGCCCGTATCGGCGCCTTCGTCGAACTCCACGTCGAACAGGGCCGCGCCCTCGACCTGTCCGGCGACTCCGTCGGCATCGCCTCCGCCATCTGGCCGCACGGCCGCTGGCGGTTCGACTTCCGCGGCGAGGCCAACCACGCCGGCACCACCCGCCTCGTCGACCGGCACGACCCGATGCTCACCTACGCGGAGACCGTCCTGGCCGCCCGTACGGAGGCCGCGCTCGCCGGAGCCGTCGCCACCTTCGGCAAGGTCTCCGTCGAGCCGAACGGCGTCAACGCCATCCCCTCCCTCGTACGGGGCTGGCTCGACTCCCGCGCCGCCGACCAGGCCACCCTCGACACCGTGGTCACCGCCATCGAGAAGGCCGCCCGCGAGCGCGCCGACAAGGACGGCGTCGACCTCGCCGTCGTCCGCGAGTCCTTCACCCCCGTCGTCGAGTTCGAGCACGCCCTGCGCGACGAGATCAACCGGATCCTGGGCGGCTCCGTGCCCGTCCTCGGCACCGGCGCCGGACACGACGCGGGAATCCTCTCCGCGTCCGTCCCCACCGCGATGCTGTTCGTACGCAACCCCACGGGCGTCTCCCACTCCCCGCTGGAGTCCGCCCCCGAGGACGACTGCGTCGCCGGCGTCCTCGCCCTCGCCGACGTACTGGAAGGCCTGGCGTGTCACTGACCCCGCGCACGGTGAAGACGTACTGGCTGGAGCACGCCTGGCTCGGCACCCATGTCGAGCCGGGCGTCGCCCTCGACGTGTCCGGCGACGGGCGGATCGCCGCCCTGCGGACCGGGGCCGCCGCCCCGCCCCCCGGCGCGGAGGTCCTGCGCGGCCTGACCCTCCCGGGCCTCGCCAACGCCCACTCCCACGCCTTCCACCGGGCCCTGCGCGGCACCGTACAGGTCGGCTCGGGCACCTTCTGGACCTGGCGCGACGTCATGTACAAGGTCGCCCACCGCCTCACCCCCGAGACGTACCACGACCTCGCCCGCGCCGTGTACGCCGAGATGGCGCTCGCCGGCATCACCAACGTCGGCGAGTTCCACTACCTCCACCACCAGGCGGACGGCACCCCGTACGCCGACCCCAACGCCATGGGCGAAGCCCTCATCGAAGCCGCCGCGGCCGCCGGCATCCGCATCACCCTCCTCGACACCGCCTACCTCTCCTCCGGCTTCGGCCAGGCCCCGACCGAGCACCAGCGCCGGTTCTCCGACGGCACCGCCGACGCCTGGGCCGAACGCGCCTCGGCCCTGAAGCCGCGCGGGCACGCCCTGATCGGCGCGGCCGTGCACTCGGTGCGCGCCGTACCCGCAGACCAGCTGGGCACGGTGGCCCGCTGGGCGGAGGACCGCCAGGCCCCGCTGCACGTCCACCTCTCCGAGCAGACCGCCGAGAACGACGCCTGCCGGGCCGCCCACGGCTGCACGCCCACCCGGCTGCTCGCCGACCACGGGGTGCTCGGGCCGCGCACGACCGGCGTCCACAACACACACCTCACCGACGAGGACATCGCGCTCCTCGGCGCCGCCGCGACGGGCACCTGCATGTGCCCCACCACCGAGCGGGACCTCGCCGACGGCATCGGGCCGGCGGTCCGCCTCCAGCAGGCGGGCAGCCCGCTGTCGCTGGGCAGCGACAGCCACGCCGTCATCGACCTGCTGGAGGAAGCGCGGGCCATGGAACTGGACGAGCGGCTCCGCAGCCGGACGCGAGGCCACTGGACCGCCAACGCGCTGCTCACCGCCGCCACCGCGGACGGCCACGCGGCGCTGGGCCTCCCGGACGCGGGCCGCCTCGAAACGGGCGCCCTGGCCGACTTCACCACCGTCGCCCTGGACAGCGTCCGCACGGCCGGGCCCCTGCCGAGGCTCGGAGCCGAGACCGCCGTGTTCGCGGCCTCGGCCGCGGACGTCCGCCACACGGTGGTCGGCGGCCGGCACATCGTCCGCGACGGCGCCCACACCCTGATCCCCGACGTCCCGTCGGTGCTTGGCCAGCAGCGACCGCCCGAACTCGGTGACCAGCCCGTACGAGCCGTCGAACAGCGCCGGGACCGCCTCGCGCAGGGCGGCGACGTAGTCGGCGTACGAGGGGGTGTGCGCGTCCGAGGTG
>NZ_RPSE01000273.1:0-8622 GCF_003949955.1 Streptomyces sp. WAC05292 | reverse complement strand
CCGCCCCCGTTCACCCCGGCGGGCGGTTCTCCGTACGCCGCCACCGCGGCCGTGCCCACGGGCGGCCGGACCCCGCGCCGCCGCCCCGCCCTCCTCGGCGGGCTCCTCGCGGTCGTCCTGGCCGGCGGCGGGGCCGTCGCCCTCGCCAACGCGCTGTCCGGGGGAGACGCCGGCGGCGGCGAGACGGGCAAGGGCGGAGCGTCCGCCCCCGCCGCCACGGCCGGCGGCACCGGTGCCGCGCCCAGGCAGTCCGCGGGGTCGGGCGCGCCCGCCAAGGAGGCCGCCGCACCCCGGGGCAGCCTGCTGACCCCCGCCAACGTCCGCACCGCGATCGAGGCCTTCAAGCAGCAGACCGGCACCACCACCTTCGCGGAGATGACCGTCTACGAGGAGTACGTGCTCGCGTCCGTCCCCACCGCCCCGGGCGCGAAGACGTACGACCGCTGGCAGTACCGCGACGGCCAGGCCAGGAAGAGCGGACCCGGCGGCACCCTGAGGCCCGACAAGCCGCCCATCGACATGGCCGGCGTCAACTGGGACGCCCTGCCCGGCCTGCTGGACAAGGCCGAGCGGGAGCTGGGCGTCGACAAGCCCACCTCCCGCTACGTCATCATCGAGCCCTGGCTCTTCGACGGGACCCCCTCGATGCGCCCCTACCTCAGCGACGAGTACGGGCAGGGCGGCTACGTGCACGCCGACACCCAGGGCAACGTGAAGAAGGTCTACAAGAGCTGACATCGTGTATCCGTACGCGCACCGCAAGCGCGTACGGCCCGCACGGTTCGGAGGAGCACCGACCACCATGCCCACCTGGCGCACCACCCTGACGGCGGCAGGCATCCGCGACCCCCGGCTGCGCGCCGACTTCACGCACGCCGCGCGCCGGGTCATGCGCCGGGAGCCCGCCCCGTACCTGACGCTGCGCCTGCTCGCCGCGCCGGAACTGGTCCCGTGGATGACCGCCGGGGTCGGCTTCATGAACCTCGTCGACGACACCGCCGAGACGGGCACACCGCGGCAGCGGGCGGACGGGCTGGCGGCGCTCGCCGAGCGGGTGGGGGAGGCGCTGCGGACCGGCGGCGGCCCGGACCCGCTGCTGCGGGCCTATGCGCACGCCGTGGCCGTCCGCGGCCTGCCCGAGCGCTGGGTCTCCCGCTTCCTGGAGGGAGCCGCCGGCGCCGAGGCCCGCTTCGACGGCTTCGGCACCGAGGAGGACTTCCAGGCCTACCTCGACGCCTACGCCTGGCCGGGGCTGCTGGCCTTCACCGGCCTCCAGCACCCCGGCGGGCCCGACGAGGCGCAGGCCGCGGGGTGGCGCCGGTTCGTCGACGCCGCCCAGCGCGTCGACTTCCTCGCCGACCTCGCCGGAGACCTGGCGGAGGGCCGCCTGTGCCTGCCGCGGGCCGCCCTCGCCGAGCACTCCGTGACCCGCGAGGACCTCGAACAGGCCCGCGACACTCCTGCCGTGCGGGCCCTGCTGGCCGCGCAGGCGCGCCGGGCGCGGACCGCCCTGGAGGCCGCGAACGGCATCCTCGACCTGGCGGAGCCGGGCCTGCGGCCGGTCGTCGCGGCCATGACGGAGCTGATGGGGCACCAACTGGCGGCGGTGGAGCGGGCCGGCGCGGGGGCGCTGCGGCGCGACGTCGGCTACGGCGTGGCCGCTCCGGTACGGACGCTGCTGCGCGCCCGGGCCGGGGCACGCCGCGCGGCCCCGGCCGCATCGCGGGCTAGTAAGGCCCGTTGACGTTGTCGATGGAGCCGTAGCGGGCCGCCGCGTAGTTGCAGGCGGCGGTGATGTTCGCGACCGGGTCGTAGGAGTCGGTCGAGGTGCCGGGCACGTGGTAGGCGCGGAACGTCGGGTCGATGACCTGGAGCAGGCCCTTCGAGGGAATGCCGTTGCGGGCGTTGATGTCCCAGTTGTTGATGGCCCGCGGGTTGCCCGAGGACTCGCGCATGACGTTGCGGTGGATGCCGTGGTAGGTGCCGGGGATGCCGTGCTTGGCCATGACGGCGAGGGATTCGCGGATCCAGCCGTCGAGGTTGTCCGGGTAGGACGCGGCCGGCTTGGCCGCCGCGGCCTTCGCGGCCGCGGCCTTCGCGGCCGTGCCGAGGGCGAGCTTCAGGCCGGGGCGGATCACCTCGGGATTGCCGCCGATCGCGCTCCGGTTCGCCTCGTAGAGGGCCTTCCAGCCGCCGGCGACGGAATGCTGCGCGGCGATCTTCGTAAGGGTGTCGCCGGCGGTCACGGAATACGTCGCGGGCGCTGCCGCCTTTTCCACCGACGGCTTGGCGGCGGGCAGTGCCGCCGCGGTCGTGGCGGGCGCCGCGGCCGGCTTGGCGACGGCCGCGCCGGCGGTGGTCGCGCTGATCAGCGGGAGGACGAGGGCCGCGCCGCCGGTGCCGGCGACGGCCAGCTTGCGGACGGCGGGGCGCTGCTTCGGGCGGCGGTGCTTACCCGTTCCGGGCATGGCGGAATTCCTCACGTGCGGGTGCGGGGGGAGCCCTGGCGGATGCCGGAATCGGTAGCTGCCCGCCGGGAACGACGTGAAGGTAGGCGAGTCCGCGGGGGTGGAACAAGGCTCCGCATCACGCGCGTGATCCACTGGCCTCTTTCGGTGCGGTAAACGACCTTGGAGGCGATCTCGTGGAATGCCGGATTTCCTTTCAGGGAAAAGGGAATCCCGCCTCTGCGGGAAATGATGTTGCACAGTGCGGAGTGACTGACATCACGGTTTGCGGGCCGGTCGGAGCAAAACGGACAAAGTGTGGATTCGGGTGCCCGATAAGGGCATCCGGCCCGTTCTTTGCCAACCGCCCACGGCGGGTGTATTCCGGCGCACCCGCCGTGACTCCGCGTCCCGCGGGGGACGTCAGAGCGCGGCGAGCCGGTCCAGTGCCCCGGCCACCGACCGCCGGCTCGCGGGCAGCAGTGGAAGGCGTACGTCCGGCGCGGGGATCCGGCCCTGCGCGTGCAGCACCCCCTTCACCACCGCCGGATTCGGCTCCCGGAAGAGCGCGGCGGCCAGTGCGGCCAGGCGGTGGCCCAGCTCCCGGGCCCGCACCGCGTCCCCCTCCCGCCAGGCGGTTGCCAGCTCCGCGTGCCGCGCCGTCGCCAGGTGCGCGGAGGCGAGGATCCCGCCGGCCGCGCCGAGCGCGAGCATCGGGGAGGCGAACACGTCGTCGCCGGCGAGCACCGCGAACCGTTCCGGCAGGTCCGCCATCAGCGCCACCGTCTCCTGGTCGATCCCGCCGTTCGCGTACTTCACCCCGGCGACCCCCGGCAGCTCCGCGAGCGCCCGCAGCGCCTCCGCGTCCAGGGGCTGCCCGGTGCGGTACGGGATGTGGTACACGACGAGCGGCACCGGGCTCGCCGCGGCCAGCCTGGTGAAGTGGGCGAGCACGCCCGCCGCGCCGGGCCGCACGAACGAGGGCACCGCCACCAGCGCCGCCCGCGCCTCCGGCCACCGCGCGAGCCGGCGCAGGTCCTCCTCCGCGGAGCGCGTGCCGCCGGCCCCCGCGCCGACGGTGAGCACCGCGCCCCGCTCCCGGCACGCCCGGGCGCAGACGCGGGTGACGAGGTCGCGTTCCGCGGCGTCCAGCGAGGCCGCCTCCGCCGTGGTGCCCAGGGCGACGATCCCGTCGGCCCCCTCGTCGAGGACCTGGTGGGCGAGCGCCTCCAGCGCGTCCGCCGCGACGTCGCCGCCGGCTGTGAAGGGGGTGATGAGCGGGACGTGGATCCCGCGCAGGGAGAGGCTCCCGGCCCCTGCGCCGGCTTGCGGCCCGCGGAAGTGCCCTGCGTCCTGTGTGTCCTGTGTGTGGTGCGCCATGCAGACGAGCTTCGCCCGCCCCGACCCGCAGATCCAGTTCGCATTCCTTACCCGAACCGTAAGCTGATCCGATGCTCGACGTACGTCGCCTGCGCCTGCTGCGCGAACTCGCCCGCCGCGGAACCATCGCGGCCGTCGCCGACGCCCTCTCCTTCAGCCCCTCGGCCGTCTCCCAGCAGCTGGGCGTCCTCGAACGGGAGGCCGGACTGCCGCTGCTCGAACGCACCGGCCGCACCGTCCGTCTCACCCCGGCCGGAGAGAACCTCGTCCGGCACGCCGAAGCCGTCCTGGAACGGCTGGAGGAGGCGGCCGCCGACCTTGCGGAGGCGCGCAGCGGCCTCGCGGGAGCCCTGCGCGTCGGCGCCTTCCCCACGGCGACGAGGGCCATCGTCCCCGCCGCCCTCGTCGCCCTCGCCCGGCGCCACCCGCGCCTGGAGCCCATGGTGACCGAGACGGACCCGGCGGCCGTCGCGCACGCCCTGCGCGCCGGCGACCTCGACGTCGCCCTCGTCCACGAATACGACTTCGTCCCCGCGCCCCGGGAGCCGGGGATCGCCACCGAGCCCCTCTACCGGGAGGCGATGTACCTGGCCGCGCCCGCCGCCGGCCGGCAGCCGCCCCCGGGCGCGCCGCACCACGGCCCGGAGGGGCCCGCCGAGGCCGGCGGCCCCGGCCCGGCGGACCAGCGCGCCGCACTGCGGGCCCATGCCGACGCCCCCTGGATCACCGCCACCCCCGGCACCCTCTGCCACACCATGGCCGTACGGGCCTGCGAGGCCGCCGGGTTCACCCCGCGCGTGCGGCACCTGGTCGACGAGTTCCCCACCGTCCTCGCGCTCGTCGCCGCCGGGCAGGGGGTCGCCGTCGTCCCAGGCCTGGGCCTGCACGGGCACGCGGACCCGGCCGTCGCCCTCACCCGGCTGCGCATGGAGCGCCGTACGAAGCTGGCGTTCCGCAGCGGGTCAGCCGGCCATCCGGCGGTGGCCGCCTTCGGGGAGGCGCTTCGCGCCGCGCTGCCGCCGGAACCGGCCACGGCGGACGACGGCCCGTGATGCAACTCCCCTCGGGCCCCCGCCCCGTGTACGTTCGGTGATCCAGACGGATCCGAGCAGAGCGGGGTATGACGTGACGCATCGCGTACGAGGGATCATCGCGCGGAGCAAGGGCGCACCGGTGGAGTCGGCGACGATCCTCGTACCGGACCCCGGGCCGGGCGAGGCGCTGGTCCGGGTCCAGGCGTGCGGGGTGTGCCACACCGACCTGCACTACCGCGAGGGCGGCATCAACGACGAGTTCCCCTTCCTCCTCGGCCACGAGGCGGCGGGCGTGGTCGAGGCGGTCGGCCCCGACGTCACCTCGGTCGCCCCCGGCGACTTCGTCGTCCTCAACTGGCGGGCCGTGTGCGGCACCTGCCGGGCCTGCCGGCGCGGCCGCCCCTGGTACTGCTTCGCCACGCACAACGCCGCCCAGCCCATGACCCTGGAGGACGGCACCCCGCTGTCGCCGGCGCTCGGCATCGGCGCGTTCGCGGAGAAGACCCTGGTGGCCGCGGGCCAGTGCACCAAGGTCGACCCGGCGGCCTCACCGGCCGCCGCGGGACTGCTGGGCTGCGGGGTGATGGCCGGCCTCGGCGCGGCCCTGAACACCGGCGGCGTGGGCCGCGGCGACTCGGTGGCCGTCATCGGCTGCGGGGGAGTGGGCAGCGCGGCCGTTGCCGGGGCCCGGCTGGCGGGCGCGTCCCGGATCATCGCCGTGGACCTGGACGACCGCAAGCTCGAACTCGCCCGCGGGCTGGGCGCCACGCACACCATCAACGCGCGCACCGAGGACGTGGTCAAGGCCGTACAGGAACTCACCGGCGGCCACGGCGCGGACGTCGTCATCGACGCCGTCGGCCGCCCCGAGACCTACCGGCAGGCCTTCTACGCCCGCGACCTCGCGGGCACCGTGGTCCTCGTCGGCGTACCCACCCCCGAAATGCGGTTGGAGCTGCCCCTGCTGGACGTCTTCGGCCGCGGCGGCGCCCTCAAGTCCTCCTGGTACGGGGACTGCCTGCCCGAGCGCGACTTCCCCGTCCTGGTCGACCTGTACCTCCAGGGCCGGCTCGACCTGGACGCGTTCGTCTCGGAGACCATCCCGCTCGACGGGGTCGAGGACGCCTTCGCCCGGATGGAGCGCGGAGAAGTCCTGCGCTCGGTCGTCGAGTTCTGACGCCGGACGACGGGCGGGGCCGCGGGCCGCTGCCGGTCCGCGGCCCCCGCCCCGTCGCAACACCGTCGGCGGCGGGGTTCCTTCACTGGCCGGTGGTCGTGGACGCCTTGTCCAGGGTCAGGTCGGTCTCCCACGCCTCGCCGAACTTCATCTCCTTGCCGTCGGCGTTGATGGAGTACACGCCCTGCACCGGCAGCACCTCGCCCGGGGAGGCGGACTGGAGGATGTCGCAGATCCCGCCGACGGACTCGACCCGGGTGTCCTTGACGGCCGTCACCACGTCCCCCCGCCCCAGTTTCGCCTTGGCCGCGGGCGTGTTGCTCCGCGAGTCGACCACGAACACCCCGGTCACCCCGGAGTCGGCGAGCTGCTTCTGCGCCTTCTCCACCGCGGCCGGCTCGACGTCCGTCCCCTCGAAGTACGTCGGCAGGTCGGGGTCGTCGAGACCTGCCAGGATCCACCCGGGGTCGTTCTTCCTGACCCCCTCGGCGAGGCCGTCCAGCAGCGGCCGGGCGTGGTCGCCGCTGATGGCGAAGAACTGGCCCTGCACGTCTCCGGAGCTGGCGAGCGTGTTGATCCCGACGACCTGCCCCTGCCCGTTGAGCAGGGGGCCGCCGGAGTTGCCCGGGTTGACGGTCGCCGAGTGCTGGATGATGGCCGGATAGCGCGGCAGGGACGTCGACGGCTCCGCGTTCGCCACCTGCGGATTCTGCACGGAGCCGGCCGTGTAGACGGCCTTCTGGCCGACGCCGCCGAGCGACGCCGGATAGCCGAGGGCGGTGACGGTGTCGGCGGTCTGCACATCCTGGCTCTTGCCGAACTCCAGCGCCTTGAGGTCGGGCGGCACGGAGGTGAGCGCCAGGACGGCGAGGTCCTCGCAGGGGTCGATGCCGACCAGCCGGGCCGGCTGCGTCTCATCGCCGACCACTACCTTCAAGGAGGCCTGCCCTTCCACCACATGGGCGTTGGTGGCGACCAGCCCCTTCTCGGCGTCGTAGACGAACCCGCTGCCGCTCCCCAGCTCGCCCTGCACGAGCACCGTGGCAGGGGCCGCCTTCTCGTAGACCTCCCGGGGGTCCATGTCGTCCGCGTACGCCGGCGGCAGGGCCGCCGTCCCCAGGGCCAACACCGCGGCGGCCAGCACGGGGCCGCTGCACCGCACCTTCATGAGCCCGCCACCTTTCCGCAGGAGGGGTCCCTCTTTCAGGCTAGCCCCGCACCGCGGAGGTGTCCTGCGATGGCGGGGCGCGGGCGCCCGGCGGCGCACCGGAGGGCAGTCCGCCCCGACTCCCTTTCCCCGCCGGTGCGTTCGCATAGGGTGCGCAGCATGGACAAGCAGACCGGACAGCCCGCACCCCTGGAGCCCATGCCCACCGACTGGACGCGCGCCCTCGCGGTCGTCGCCCACCCGGACGACCTGGAGTACGGCGGCACCGCGGCCATCGCCGACTGGACGGACGGCGGCCGCGAGGTCGCCTACCTGCTGGCCTCGCGCGGCGAGGCGGGCATCGACACCCTCGCGCCCGACGAGTGCGCCCCGCTGAGGGAGGCCGAGCAGCGGGCGAGCGCGGCCGTGGTCGGCGTCTCCACCGTCGAGTTCCTCGACTACCGCGACGGAGTCATCGAGTACGGCCTCGACCTGCGCCGGGACATCGCCGCCGCCATCCGGCGGCACCGGCCCGAACTGCTCATCACGCTCAACCACCGCGACACCTGGGGCGGCCAGGGCGGCGGGGGCTTCTGGAACACGCCCGACCACAAGGCGGTCGGCCGGGCCACCCTGGACGCCGCCGCCGACGCCGGCAACCGGTGGATCTTCCCCGAGCTCACCGAGCAGGGCCTGGAGCCGTGGAACGGCGTGCGCTGGGTCGCCGTGGCCGGATCCCCGCAGGCGACCCACGCCGCCGACGCCACGGCAGGCATGGAGCGGTCCATCGCCTCGCTGATGGAGCACAAGGCGTACATCGAGGCGCTGACCGACCAGGACCCCCAGGAGTACTGCCGCGGGTTCCTCACCGGCTTCGCCGAGCAGGCCGCGGCCCGCTTCGGGGGCCGTCCGGCCGTCACCTTCGAGCTCTTCTCCCGCTGACCCCTCCCCGCCCGAGGCGCCGCCCCGCCGGTCCGGGGGCGGCGCCCCGACGGGGCACCTGGTTCCCAGAAGCCCAAGCAACCGCTTAGTATGCCGCGGACGCGGTTCCCCCGACGGCGCCTGGAGGCCCCGGATGCAGGCATGGCGAGTGCACACCACCGGCGAACCCCGCGAGGCCATGCGCCTCGAAGACGTCCCCGAACCGGTGCCCGGCGAGGGGGAGGTGAGGCTGCGCGTTCTCGCGGCCGCCGTCAACTTCCCCGACGCCCTGCTCGTACGGGGCCGCTACCAGATCCGCCCCCCGCTGCCCTTCACCCCCGGCGTCGAGGTCTGCGCGGAAACGGAGGACGGCCGGCGCGTCATCGCCAACCCCGCCCTCCCGCACGGCGGCCTGGCCGAGTACGCCACCGCCCCCGCCGCAGCCCTCCTGCCCGCCCCGGACGGCCTCGACGACGCCGCGGCCGTCCGGGGCGGGCAGGAGGGCTGCGGCGGGGG
>NZ_RPSE01000272.1:0-8622 GCF_003949955.1 Streptomyces sp. WAC05292 | reverse complement strand
GGAGTCGGGAGCGGCGGGAGCGGCGGGAGCGGCGGGAGCGGCGGCGGAGGGTCGGCGACGCGGGAGCGGCAGGAGCTGCTCAGCGCGGCAGCGCTCGGCGTCTTCGGCCTGAACGGCCGCTTCCTCGCCCTCTCGGAGGAGCTGGCCCGGCCGGCCGGCCTGACCGCGGCGCGCTGGCAGGTGCTCGGCGCGGTCCTGCGGGAACCGCTGCCCGTGGCCGGCATCGCCCGCGCCATGGGCATCACCCGGCAGAGCGTCCAGCGCGTGGCGGACCTGCTGGCCGCGCAGGGGCTCGCCGAGTATGTGCCCAACCCGGCGCACCGGCGCGCGAAGCTGCTGCGCCCCACCCGCGAGGGGCGCGCGGCGGTCGCCCGCATCGGACCGGCGCACGCGGCGGCGGCGACAGCACTGGCGGAGCACCTCGGCGACGAGGCGTTCCGGGAGGTCGTGGCCGCACTGGACCGGCTGGCCGCGGCCATGGACGCCCTCCCCGGGCCGCCCGCTCCCCCCGCCGGCGTCTGAGCAGCCGTGCGTGTCGAGGCCGACGACTGCGCGGACAGCGCCTGCCGGGCGGGCGGCGCCGCCTGCCGGGCGCGGGCGGCGGCGCCTGCCGGATGCGGACACGTCGCCTGCCGGGTGCGGGCAGCCCGGCAGACGGCCGCCGTGGGCATCGGTGCGGGGCTGCGGCAGACTGGCCGCGTGCTGACGCAACTCGCCGCCGCCACAGGCGTCCTGGCGCTCCTGACGCTCGTCCCCGGCCCCGACATGGCCGTCGTGACCCGGCGCGCCGTGGCCCGCGGTCGGGCGGACGGCCTGCGCACGGTGGCCGGGATCACCACCGGCCTGCTCCTGTGGGGCGTGCTCACCGTCGCCGGACTGGCCGCGCTGCTGGCCGCGTCGGCCGAGGTGTACCTGGTGGTGAAGCTCGCGGGGGCGGCGTACCTGTGCTTCCTCGGCGTGCAGTCCCTGCGGCGGCCGGGCGCGGGCGGCGCGCAGTCCGTGCCCGGGCCGGGAGCGGCTCCCGCGGAGGGACCGGCCGGCGGGGCGTGGCGGACGGGCCTGGCCGCCAACGCCCTCAATCCGAAGATCGCCGTCTTCTACACCGGGCTGCTGCCCGCCCTCGCCCCGTCCGGTCTTCGCCCCGCGGCGGGCATGGCGCTGCTCGTGCTGGTCCACGTGCTGCTGACGGCGGCCTGGCTGGCCACGTACGTGTATGTCCTGTCGATGGCCCGGCGGTTCTTCACCCGCCCTCGCGTGCGCCGGACCCTGGACCGGGTGACCGGGGTCGTCCTCATCGGGTTCGGCGTCCGCGTCGCGACGACGGCCTGACCGGCCGGACGGTCAGGCGAGCCGGTCGAGTTCCTCGCCGATGGCGGTGCGCAGGCCCTCGTGCCGGGCGCCGAGTTCGTGCTCGGTCCCCCTCCAGTACTCCTCCCCGTACAGCCAGACGGGCAGTCGGACCAGGTCGGCCGACTCCCAGTCGTAGCGCGGCCACACGTGCGCGTGCAGGTACGGGTCGGTGTTGCCCAGGATCTCGATGTTGACGCGGCGGAAGGCCGGGTCGAGGCGGCGGCAGGCGAGTTCGACGGCCTCGGCGAGCCGCTCCATGTCGGCGAGGTACGCGGTCCTGCGCGGCCGGGGCAGGTCCGAGAGCCGGGTCACCGAGGGGTCGTCGGTGAGGAGGACGGAGTAGCCGGGCAGGAACTGCCGGTCCCCGATCACTGCGAAGCCCTGGTCGAGGCGGCGCATGACGGTGGGGTTCTCCCCGCGGTGCGCGCTGCCTATGCGGTCGTTGCGCCAGTCGGTGTCGATCATGTGGGAAGCGTAGGCGGCTGCCGTCGGCACCGGCCCGGAAAGGGGAAGTCCGGCCCGCCGGGGAGGCGCGACGGCGTCGGGGGCGGGCGGCGGTCGCCGCGGGGATGCATCCCGGAGGGGGGTTTCCGTTCGCCTGTCGGGGTGCGGGCGGGTAGCTCGCAGGTCTCCTCTGTCATACCTGAGAGCCATTCAGAAAGGGCGCTCTGCGGCGGGACGCGGGCGATGGACCCTGATCCATAACTTCGTCGTGGGAGGCGGGAACCGGCCGCGAAGGCCCGGCCGCCCCCGCCGGCAGCGCGACATGCGCAGGACGAAGGAGCAGGGACCGCGATGACCAGCCGACGCGAAGGACGCCCCGGAGGCCGCCGTGAGGGACACCGCCTGCGCGGCCGCCTGCGCCGCACCCTGCTGGCCGGCGCGGTCGCCGCGGCCGTGGTGCTGCCCGTGTCCGCGGCCGCCTCCCCGGCCGTGCCCGCGCCCGTACCGGCCGCCGTCGGCGAACGGGAGCCGCTGCCCGCCGTGTACGCCGCGCACCGCGCCGGTCTCGCCGAGGCCGCCCGCATGGCCGCGGACGCCGGCCGCCCCGGCCGGGCGACCCGGCTGCACGCCATGGAGGCGGGCGGGGCCGCGCAGTTCCTCGCCTTCGACGGCAGGGGGACGGGCCGCGCGGTGGAGGTGTTCGGCGACCTCGCGACGGCCGACCGGATAGCGGTGCTGGTCCCCGGATCCGACACCACGCTGGACACCTACCAGCGGTTCAGGGAGGGCGCCTCCGCCCTCCACGCGCGGCTTTCCGCGGACCACCCCCGGTCCGCTGTGGTCGCCTGGCTCGGGTACGAGACGCCCGGCACCGTCAGCACGACCGTCCTGACCGCCGGCCGGGCGGACGAGGCCGCCGCCCGACTCGGCCCGTTCCTCTCCCGCCTGGCGCGCCTCGCCTCGCCCGGAGCCCGGATGTCCCTGCTGTGCCACTCCTACGGGACGGTGGTCTGCGCCCGCACGGCCACCGGCTCCGCCGTCACCGACGTGGTCCTGTACGGCAGCCCCGGCACGGGCGCCGACTCGGCGGCCGGGCTGCCCACCGCCGCCCGGGTCTGGGCCGGCCGCGGCGGATCGGACTGGATCGGGAACGTGCCGCACGTCCGCCTCGGGCAGGTCGGGTTCGGCACCGACCCGGTCGACCCGGCCTTCGGAGCCCGCCCGTTCCGGGCCGGCCGAGGCGGCCACAGCGACTACCTGAAGCCCGGCACCGAATCCCTGGACAGCCTGGCCGGCATCGTCCTCGGCACCGCCGACGGCGGGGCGGGCCGGGCCGGCGCCGCCCAGGAGGTGCCCCGTGCGTAGGCTCCGGGCCCGCTGGTCCGCCGTCGCCGACCGGGTCGAGGCGGGCACCCCCGCCGACCGGGACCGGTCCGTGGACGCCCTGCGGGCCCTCGCCATCCTCGGCGTCGTGCTCGGCCACTGGCTGGTGACGGCGATCACCTCCTCTGAGGGCGCGCTCGCCACCACCAGCCCGCTCACCCGCATGCCGTGGTTGGCGCCCGTTTCGTGGGTGCTCCAGACGCTGGCCGTGTTCTTCTTCGTCGGCGGCCTGGTCGCCGCCCGCGGCCACGCCTGCGCCCGGGAGCGCGGCGTGCCGTACGGGGCCTGGGTGGGCCGGCGGCTGTCCCGGCTGTTCCGGCCGGTCGCCGCGGTGCTCGGCCTGTGGACGGTGGCCGCGGGCGGGATGCTGCTGGGCGGGGCGGCATGGGAGACGGTCCACGCGCTGCTGCGGCTCGTGCTGTCACCGCTGTGGTTCCTGCTGGTGTTCGCCGTGCTGACGGCGGCGACGCCGCTGGCGGTGCGGCTGCACCCGGTGTGGCCCGCGGCGGCGGTGGCCGCCGTCGACGTGTGGCGGTTCGGGTTCGGCGGGCCCGAGTGGGCCGGCTGGGTCAACGTGGCCGCGGGCTGGCTCGTCCCGTACAGCCTCGGCGCGGCCTGGGCGCGCGGGCGGCTCGACCGGCGCGGCCCGGCCCTGGCGCTGCTGGCCGGCGGGGCGGCGGGCACGGCGGTGCTGGTGGTGTGGGGCGGATTTCCGGCGTCCATGGTCGGCGTGCCCGGTGCGGCCGTGTCGAACCTGAATCCGCCGACCTCGGCCGCGGTCGCGTTCGGGCTGGCGCAGTGCGGGCTCGCGCTGCTGCTGCGGAAGCCGCTGGCGCGGGTTGTCGCCAGGCCGCGGGTGTGGGCGGCGGTCGCCCTGCTGAACCTGTCCGCGATGACCGTGTTCCTCTGGCACCAGACGGCGATGATGGCCGTCACCGCGCTCGGCCTGACCTCCCCGGTCGAACTGCCCGGTCTGCACACCGCCCCCGACTCGGCGCTGTGGACAGCCGCCCGGCTGCTGTGGCTGCCGGTGTTCGCGGCCGCGCTGGCCGTCTGCCTGGCCGCGTTCCACGCGTACGAGCGCGGCGGGCGGGGCCGGCCGGACGGCGCCACCGCCGGGGCGGGGGACGGCGGCGGCTTCCGCCCGGCCGGGCCGGCCAGAAGGCAGGAGGCGTCCCGTGTCTAGGGTGGACGGCGTGAAGGAGCAGCACAGCACCCCGGCCGCGGCACCCGGTTCCGGCGCGGAAGCCGGTCGGCGGTTCGGGCCGCTGCGGACCCTGGCCGCGGAACTGTTCACGCTCGAACGCAACCCGCTGCCCGGGATGTCCCGGCCGCGGTGGCTGGCCCGACTGCCGCACCTGGCCCTCGGCTACGTGGCGGTGCTCTGCACCTTCCTGACGACCGAGCAGATGTCCTCCGACTACCGGGTGAGCGGCGGCTACCCGCTGCTCGCGGCCGTGGCGGGCGGCGCGTCGGTGGTCCTCGCCATGTTCCGGCCGATCGCCGGATGGTGGCTTGCGCTCGCGTCCGCGTTCATGGTGGCCGTGCAGACGCAGGACCGTGCCGGCGGGGGGCACGGCTGGCCGTGGACGCCCGCCGGCGTGGTGCTGTTCGCCTTCGTGGTGCTGCTCGTCGCACTGCGGGTGCCGGCCCGGGTGACCGCGGCGGTGGTCGGGCTGTCCGTCGCGTTCGGTGCCCTGGCCGAGGTGCGGTTCCGGCCGCCGGGCAGCGAGAGCACGATTCCCGCCACCCTGCTGCTGTTCACCTTCGCCGGTGTGCTCGGATACGCCCTGCGGGCCGGGCGCCTGGCCCGCAGCAAGCTCGTCGAGCAGGAAACCCTCACCGAGGAGGAGCGGGCCCGCAGGGCGCTGCTGGAGGAGCGCAGCCGCATAGCGCGCGAACTGCACGACGTCGTCGCCCACCACATGTCGGTCATCTCCATCCAGGCGCAGGTCGCCCCGCATCTGGTCGAGGACCCGCCACCGGAGCTCAGGGAGAACCTGGCCGGCATCAGGGAGAACGCCCTGGAGGCCCTCACCGAGCTGCGGCGGGTGCTGGGCGTGCTGCGCTCGGAGCAGGCCGGCGACCCGGCCGGCCCCCACCACCCGCAGCCCACGCTCGCCGAGTTGGAGGGGCTCGTCGGCAACGTGCGGAGCGCCGGACTGGAGGTGAGCACGGCGATCGCGGGGATCCGGCGGCCGTTGGCGCCCGGCGTGGAGCTCACCGCGTACCGGATCGTGCAGGAAGCCCTCAGCAACTGCCTTCGCCACGCGCCGGGATCGCAGGTGGAGGTCGGCATCGCGTACGGGCCGCGGGAGCTGCACCTGTGCGTCGCCAACACGGCGCCGACCCGCAAGGCCCCGCCCTCGCACGGTGCGGGGCACGGGCTGCTCGGCATGCGGGAGCGGGCGGGCATGCTGGGGGGCGAGCTCGCCGCGGGTCCGCGGCCGGGCGGCGGGTACGAGGTGAGCGCCGTGCTGCCCGTGGACCCTCGGACGAAGGACTAGAAGGACGCCATGACGACGACGGCCGAACCGATCCGGGTGATGATCGCCGACGATCAGATGATGGTGCGGCAGGGCTTCACCGTCCTGCTCAACGCACAGCCCGACATAGAGGTCGTCGGGCAGGCCGTGGACGGCGCGGACGCCGTGGCGAAGGCCGCCGAACTCGGTCCCGACGTGGTGCTGATGGACATCCGCATGCCGGGCATGGGCGGCATCGAGGCGACGTCGGTGATCACCGGGTCGGGCTCCGAGGCGAAGGTGCTCGTCCTGACGACCTTCGACCTCGACGAGTACGTGTACGAGGCGCTGCGGGCCGGCGCGTCCGGGTTCCTGCTGAAGGACGCCTCCGCGGACCAGCTGGCCGAGGCGGTGCGGGTCGTCGCGGCCGGTGAGGCGCTGCTGTCCCCGAACATCACCAAGCGGCTCATCACCGAGTTCTCGCGGCTCGGTGCGCCGCGCGCCCCCTCGAAGGCGCGGATCGCGGCGCTGACCGAGCGGGAGACGGAGGTGCTGGCGCTGATCGCCCAGGGGCTGTCCAACGCGGAGATCGCCGCGCGGCTCGTCGTGGCCGAGCAGACGGTGAAGACGCACGTGGGGCGGATCCTGGTGAAGCTCGGCCTGCGGGACCGCACGCAGGCGGCGGTCTTCGCGTACGAGACGGGTCTGGTCCGTCCGGCGGGCTACTGAGGGCCCCGGGTAGTACCTGAGGGGGAGGCCCGCAGATCCCCTTGTGCGGCGACGCGGACGAAAGGGCCCCAGACCTACGGTGGTGCCATGACCGAGAAGACTTCCGGGGCCCATCCCGGGACCCCCGAGATCCGGCTGGCTTCGGGCATCCTCCGAAGCCTTCGCGAGGAGCTCCTCACCGATGCTTTCGCGTACCGGCCGCTGCCGCCGATGCGCACGGACGGCCCGCTGGTGCGCCGGCTCCCCGCGGGGATACGGGCGAAGGCGCCGTTCCTGCCGCATGCGGCGGTCGCCGGCGCGGCCCTGCTGGTGGCGCTCGTCATGCTCGGCACCAACGACTCCGTGTGGCCGCCGGCGGCGCTGCTGCTGGCGGCGATCGCGGCGGCGCCGGCGCTGATGACGCTGGTCCGGCCCGTAGGGGCGTTCTGGGCGGCCCTCGCCTCGACCGCGGTACTCGCCGTGGCGGGCGCGGGGGAAGGGGAGGCCTGGCCGTGGGGGGCGGCGAGCTTCGTCTCCTACCTGTTCACCGTGACCGTCGTCGCGATGCGGACCCGGCCCCGGACCGCGGGCTGGATGTGGCTGGTCACGCTGCTGTTCGGGGTATCGGCCTGCGTCCTGGCCGGGCAGGACTCGGGTGACGCCGCCCCGATCCTGTTCCTGCTGGCGGTCTCGCTGCTGGTGGTGACGGTCCGGCACACCCGCCGGGAGGCGGAGCAGGAGGTGAGCGCCCAGGCGGAGGTCACCGCGGTCGAGCGGGACCGGCGGACGCTGCTGGAGGAGCGGACGACGATCGCGCGCGAACTCCACGACGTGGTGGCCCACCACATGTCGGTGGTGGCGATCCAGGCGGAGGCCGCGCCGTACCGGGTGAAGAACCCGCCGCAGGAGCTGGAGGCGGCGTTCGCGACGATCCGGGAGAACGCGGTGGCGGCGCTGACGGAGCTGCGCCGGGTGCTGGGAGTGGTCCGCTCCGAGGACTACGAGGCGCCCGACGCGCCGCAGCCGACGCTGGCCTCGCTGGACGGGCTCGTGGCCAATGTGCGGGAGGCCGGCCTGCGGGTGGAGAAGACGGTGACGGGCCCGGTGCGGGAGCTGCCGCAGGGCGTCGAGCTGTCGGCGTACCGGATCGTGCAGGAGGCCCTGAGCAACACCCTGCGCCATGCGCCGGGAGCCGCCGCCGACGTGGAGGTGTCGTACGTGCTGGGCGGGCTCGGGATACGCGTCGTCAACGGGGCGCCGACCGGGGACGTGCGGCCCTCGCCGGGTGCGGGGCACGGGATCACGGGCATGCGGGAGCGGGTCGCCATGCTGGAGGGGGAGATGACGGCCGGACAGACGGCGGAAGGCGGATACGAGGTGGCGGTGTTCATACCCGTGCGCGGGCAGGAAGCGGCCCGGGAGACGGCGCGGGAACAGGCATGACGATCAGGGTTCTCATCGTCGACGACCAGATGATGGTCCGGGAGGGCTTCTCGGTCCTGCTGAACGCGATGGACGGCATCGAGGTGGTCGGCGAGGCCGTCGACGGGCGGGAGGCCGTCGCACAGGTGGCGGCGCTCGGTCCGGACGTGGTGCTGATGGACGTCCGGATGCCGGTGATGAACGGATTGGAGGCGACGCGGGAGATCGCCGCCATGGGCACGGACGCGAAGGTGCTGGTCCTGACGACCTTCGACCTCGACGAGTACGTGTACCAGGCGCTGCGGGCCGGGGCGTCCGGGTTCCTGCTGAAGGACGCCTCCGCCAGGCAACTGGCGGAGGGGGTGCGGGTGGTGGCGTCCGGCGAGGCGCTGTTGGCGCCGACGGTCACGAAGCGGCTGATCCTTGAGTTCTCGCGGCTGTCGGCGGCGCCCCGGCCGGTCGGCGCCGGCGGGGTGGGGGAGTTGACGGACCGGGAGACGGAGGTCCTCGTCCTGATCGCGCAGGGTCTGTCGAATGCGGAGATCGCGGACCGGCTGGTGGTGGCTGAGTCCACCATCAAGACGCATGTCAGCCGGATCCTGGTGAAGCTGGGGCTGCGGGACCGGACGCAGGCGGCGGTCTTCGCCTACGAGACCCGCCTCGTCACGCCCGCGTAGCCGGGCCGACGCGGTCGGGCTGCCCCGCGGGGGGCGAGGACCTAGGTGTATTGACCCGGGAGGTTGTGGACGGGTGGTGCAGGTCTCGGTTGTGGGGTCTTGAACGGGTGAGGGCCTTCCGGGTTCGGTGTGGATTGCGACGTCTACACCGACCAGAAAGGCCCTCGTGCCCC
>NZ_RPSE01000271.1:0-8693 GCF_003949955.1 Streptomyces sp. WAC05292 | reverse complement strand
TCGGTGACCACCGGGGGGTGGGCGGTCTCGGCGACCACCACCCCGTGCCTGCGGGCCGACTCCCGGATGCGGTCGTTGAGGGCGGCGACGCGGGGCGCGAACGGCCGGGCGAGCGGGGTGATCCGCGAGATGTCGGGGAAGGTGACGGTCGCGACGCGGGCGCCCTGCGCGGTGAGCGCCGCGAAGACCGCCTCCAGGTCCGCGGCGACCTCGTCGGCGTCGAACCGGGGCCGCAGCAGGTCGTTCATTCCGGCGACGACGGTGGCCAGGTCGGGGCGCAGGGCGAGCGCGGGGGCGAGTTGCAGGGAGCGGACGTGGCCGGCGAGGCGGCCGCGGACGGCGAGGTTGGCGTACTCCAGGCCGGGATTGTGGGGGGCGAGCAGCTCGGCGAGCCGGTCGGCCCAGCCGCGCAGCCCGGTGGTGTCGTCGCCGTCGCCGACGCCTTCGGTCTGGCTGTCGCCGAGCGCGACGTACCGCCTGCGCGGCCAGGGGGCGGGCGGCGTGCCGCCGGCGGGGTGCGGTTCAGCGGTGGGCACGGGCGGCCTGCCTTTCGCGGAGGACGGCGGCGGAGCGTTCACACCACTGCTGGTTGGCGTGCTCGTAGGCGAGGCCCGCGAGGCAGGTGAGGTACGGGCCCACCCGCTCGCCGCGGCGCAGGAACTCCTCCTCGGTCCGGCTGCCGCGCATGGCCTCCAGGAGCCGGGTGAAGAGGTCGGCCTTGGCGCGGGAGAAGCCGGCGCGCTCGGTGAGCTGCGCGATCAGGGGCGCGGTGTCGACGTGGTCGGCGGAGTGGACCTTGACGACGAGGTCGTCGCGCATGAAGGAGGGCTTGGCGGTCTCGGCGGTGAACCGCTCCAGTTCCGCGAGCCCGGCCCCGGTGACGGTGAACAGGCGCTTGTTGGGGCGGGAGTCCTGGACGACCTCCCTGCCGGCGACCAGGCCGTCCTTCTCCAGGCGGGCGAGTTCGGCGTAGAGCTGCTGGGGCAGGGCGTACCAGAAGTTGGCCACGCCCATGCCGAAGGACTTGGCCAGCTGGTAGCCGCTCAGCTCGGCGTCGAGCAGGGCCGCCAGCACGGCGTGGCGCAGCGCCATGGGGTGCCTCCCGGTGATCGCGGCGCCCTTCCTCCGCCCGCGCTCTGGGCAGGGGCGCCACCTCCATGGTACTCAAGAATCTGACTACTCACTTCCTTGAGTATGACCGAGGGCCGATCGCCGATGACCGTGGGCCGATGGCCGTGGATGCACCTGGAGGGGCCTTGAACACAGCAGACCGTTTCCGAGCCGCCGTCGAAAGCCGCGACCACGCGGCACTGAAGGAGCTGTTCACCGAGGACGTCCGCTTCTACAGCCCGGTGAAGTTCACCCCGTTCGAAGGCCGGGCCATGGTCCTGGGCCTGTTCGGGGTCCTGCTGCGCATCTTCGAGGACTTCCGCTACGTGGGGCGCTTCGACGGCAGCTCCCAGACCAGCACGGACGGGGCGGAGACCGCGTCGGAGGTGCTGCTGTTCCGCACCACGGTGAACGGCCGCGAGATCCACGGCATCGACCTGCTGCACTTCGCCGAAGACGGCCGGATCAAGGAGTTCACCGTCATGGTCAGGCCGCAGTCCGCGGTCCGCGCGCTCGGCGAGGCGGTGCTGGCCGGCCTGGTCGAAGACGGCCTGGTCCCGGCGGGCGGGAACCCGGCCCGCGACTGACCGGGCGCGGTGGCGGGCCCCTCGCACGGCGCCCGCCACCTCACCGGCAGCCCACCTGCACCGCCGCCGCCGGCATGCGGCAGGATGGCCGTCCGTTCCGGATGCGCACACGCATGCGACGAACTCGGCTGTACGCACGACAAACTGACAGGTGGCAAGGTGACGACGACTCATTTCCCGGCGCGGCTCCCGGCGGCATCGGGGGGTGTCCGTTGACCCGGGGTCTCGTTCTGGGCGACTGGCTGGCGGCCGGCATCGCGCTCGCGGCGGGCGCCGTGGCCGCGCTCCTGCTGCGGGCCGTCCTCAAGCGGCTGGCGAAGCACGCCGCCAAGACGAAGTGGGCGGGCGACGACGTCATCGTCGACGCCCTGCGCCCCGTCGCGCCGGGTGCGGCACTCATCGCGGGCGCCGCGGTGGGCTGTTCGGCGCTGCCGCTGACCGCCCGGTTCTCCGGCCTGGTCAACGACTCGCTGACGGCGCTGCTGGTCCTCATCGCCACGCTCAGCGCGGCCCGGGTGATCGCGGGTCTGGTGCAGTCGGTGGCGTCGTCCCGGACCGGCGTCGCCGGGTCGGCGAGCATCTTCGTGAACATCACGCGCGTCGTGGTGCTGGTGATGGGCTTCCTGGTCGCCCTCCAGACGATGGGCGTCTCCATCGCACCGCTGCTGACCGCGCTCGGCGTCGGCGGCCTGGCGGTCGCCCTGGCCCTCCAGGACACCCTGGCGAACCTCTTCGCGGGCGTGCACATCCTGGCGTCGAAGACGGTGCAGCCCGGCGACTACATCCGCCTCAGCAGCGGCGAGGAGGGCTACGTCGTCGACATCAACTGGCGGAACACGGTGGTCCGCAACCTCTCGAACAACCTGGTCATCATCCCGAACCAGCGGCTCGCCCGCACCAACATGACCAACTTCACGCAGCCCGAGCAGCCGCTCACGATCCTCGTCCAGGCCGGCGTCGGCTACGAGAACGACCTGGACCGGGTGGAGCGGGTCACGCTGGAGGTCGTCGACGAGGTCATGGCCGAGGTCGGCGGCGCCCTCCCCGAGCACGAGGGCGCCGTCCGCTTCCACACGTTCGCCGACTCCCGGGTCAACTTCACGGTGATCCTGGGCGTGGGCGAGTTCAGCGACCAGTACCGGATCAAGCACGAGTTCGTGAAGCGGCTGCACCAGCGGTTCCGGGCCGAGGGCATCTCCATCCCCGCCCCCACCCGCACGGTCTCCTTCCGCGGCGACGACCTCCACGCGGTGCCGCCGCACGCGGCGGTCCCCCACCAGCGCGAGACCTCCCCCTCCCCGCTGGCCGACACGGCCCGCTGACGGCCGCGCGCCGCCCGGAACCGCCGGGCGGCACCGGGGCGGGCCGTCGGGGGCACGGTGCGGGGCCGTGCGCCCGGCTCGCGGCCCGGCCCGTACGATGACCCCGTGACCAGCACCGGACAGCCGCTCGGCCCCCGCTCCGCGGGGCGCGCCTTCGTGCTGCTGGTGCTGCTGGTCCTGGCCGGCGTGCTCGGCATGCACGCCCTGCCGCCGGACCCGGCCGCGGCCGCACCCCGCACCGCCGTCGGGGGGACGGCCGACCGGCATCCCGGGCACACGCCGGCGACCGGCCCGGCGGAACCCGACCCGGCATCGGCCGACTGCTCGCACTCGGCCGACGGCTCCGGCCACCTGGCCCACGCCGACGCGACCTGCGCGGCCGCCGGCACGGCCTCCGCCTACGCTCCCCCCGCCCTCACCGCAGCCCTCACCGGCGCCGCGGCCCCGCCGCCGCTCTCCGGGGCCGCAGCGGACGACGGCCAGGCCGGCCGGGCCCCGCCCGACCTGGCGGAACTCCAACTCCTGCGGATCTAGAGCCGCCCGCGCAGCGCGCCCTGCCCCCGTGGGCGGCGGCCGCACCGCGCTCCGGCCCCTCGACATCCGTTTCCCGCGCAGTCCCCCGTACGGGCGGCTGCGCAGCAAGGAGTTGCAGCATGAGCAGCAAGCGTTCCCTCGCCCGCCGCACCGCGGCCGCCCTCGCGGCCGGAGCGGCCGCCCTCGCCCTGACCGCGTGCGGCAGCGGCAGCGCCGACGCCGACGGCGCAGCCGCCGGACACAACGGGCACGGAGCCTCCTCCGCGCCGTCCGCCGCCCCGTCTGCGCCGGCCTCCGCGGCCGGGCACAACGCGGCCGACGTAGCCTTCGCCAAGGGGATGATCCCCCACCACCGGCAGGCCGTGGAGATGGCCGACCTGGCCCCCTCGCGCGCCGCGTCGCCGGAGGTGAAGAAGCTGGCCGAGGAGATCAAGAAGGCCCAGGACCCGGAGATCCGGACGCTGTCCGGCTGGCTCGCCTCCTGGGGCGAGCAGCCGCCCGCCGAGGGCCCGGCGGACCACTCCGGCCACGGCGGCGCGGCCGGCATGATGACCGCCCAGGAGATGGAAGGCCTCAAGTCCGCCTCCGGGAAGGCCTTCGACACGGCCTTCATGGAGCTGATGGTCAAGCACCACGAGGGCGCCGTGGCCATGGCCCGGACCGAGCAGACCCAGGGCGCGTCCACCGAGGCGAAGGCGATGGCACAGGCGATCATCACCTCGCAGACGGCCGAGATCGCCCACATGCAGAAGCTCCTCGGCAAGGGCTGACGGGCCGGCCCGCCCGGCACCCGCCGGGCGGGCCGCCGCCCCGTCAGGCGGGGCCGTCGAGGAAGGCGCCGATGCGGGCCAGCGCCCCGGGCGGCAGCTCCGTCGGCAGCGCGAAGTGCGTCAGCCCGGGCAGCGTCTCCACGCCGGCGTGCGGGACGGCGGCGCGGGCGCGCGCCGCTACGGCCCCGGCGCGGTGGGCCGCGCTGCGCTCCGCCAGCAGCACCAGGAGCGGCGCGCGCAGGGCGGAGGGGTCCGGGCGGCGGCCCGTCACCGGCCGCTGCCCGGCGAAGGCCTCCGCCGCGCAGGCGAACAGGCGCTTGTACTCCGGGTCGGTGGCCGTGCCGGCCGTCTCGCGGTCCACGTATGCCAGCGCCCGGGCGGCGGTCGGCCGCAGCAGCACGGGCAGCGAGCGCAGCAGGAAACCCGGGCGGAAACCGGCGAAGCACTGCGTCGGGTCGAGCAGCACCAGCCGGTCCACCCGGTCGGGGCGCCGCAGCGCATGGCTCAGGGCGATCCAGGCCCCGTACGAGTGCCCCACGAGGTGGGCGCGGTCGGCGCCGAGGCCGTCGAGGAGCGCGTCCAGCCAGGCCATCAGGTCGTCGGTGGTGCGCAGCGGCCGCCCCTGCGGGACGCTGCGCCCGGCGTCGCCGAGGATGTCCGCGGCCAGCACGCGGTGGGCCGCGCCGAGCGCGGCTGCCGTGCGGAACCACACGGCGCCGGTGGCGCCGCCCCCGGGCAGCAGGAGCACGGGCGGGGCGCCGGCGGGCCCGTGGGCGTGCACGCGGGTGGTGCCGAAGGGCGTGGGGACATCCAACTCCTCGGTCCCCGCAGGCCAGCGGGCGAGCAGGGCGTCGTACGCGGCGGAGAACCGCGCCCCGGCGAAGGCGCCGGGCGGGGCAGGCACGGACAAGGGCAGGGGATCGTGCACGGCTGGCTCCCTACGGGGACGACGGTGCCGCCGGTTGACGACGGTCGACGACGGGTCCCGACGGTTGACCCATTCTCTCGCTGAGCGAGATAATAGCCAAGTGAGCGATTCCTTCACCCCGCCACCCGACGGCCCCGAGATGCGGCTGGTCCACCTGCTGCGGGCCGTCACCGTGGAGTTCGACCTGCGCGGCGCCGAATTCGCCGCCCGCCACGGCCTGCACCCGACAGACCTGCGCGCGCTGATCTTCCTGCTGGACTCCGACCGCGCGGGCACCCGGGCGACCCCGGGCCGGCTCGGCGCGGCCCTGCGGCTGAACTCGGCCGGGGTCACCTCCCTCGTCGACCGCCTGGAGCGGCAGGGGCTGGTCCGCCGCGGCCGCGACGACCGGGACCGCCGGCGCGTACTGCTGTCGGTGGAGCCCCAGGCGGTGGATCTGGGATGGTCCTTCTTCGGCCCGCTCATCGGCCGCCTGGTCGACGCCGCCGCCGACTTCACCCCCGGCGAGCTCGATGTCGTCCACCGCTACCTGAGCTCCGCACTCGGGGCGGCATCGGAGCCCGACCCGGCAGCGCAGACACCGCCGGTCCGCCACCGGCCGCACGGCACGGACACAGCCGCCGAGTAGCCGGTCGCACCCTTCGCACGAGCCCGCGCCGTTCTTCGCCTGCTGCCCGTCGGCGTTCCACCGTCCGGAGGCGCTCTCGTGCCTGAGCGCAGCCGAGCGGTTCGGCGTCGGGTCCGGGCCCCGGACCGGCGAGCGGCCCCGCGTCGTCTGGGGCCCGAGTGGTTCCCGTGACGGCTGGGAACCGCTTCGGCGCGTGCCGCGTGGTTGCTTCGGGGAACGGCACGACCGCCGGGGCCCGCGGGAGCCGAGGCGGAAGGGCATGACGCATGACCAGCGACAGCGAGGAACCGGGAAGAACCACCCCGCCCGCATGGCCGGGCTTCCGCTCGGCGACCGGCCGGGGCGCCGCCCCCGGACAGCGCCGGGTCTTCCCGGGCCCCGTGCCGGCCGCGCTGCGCGCGCTCGGTGACCCGGTCCGGGCCGTGGACTGGCCGTCCCGCCCGGCGTTCCGCAGCTCGCGGCTCGCCCTGCTCGACACCCTGTGCCGCTGGCAGACGGTGCGGGTGCTGGCGTACGTCCGGGCCCTCGCCGCCGGGGCCGCGGACACCGGGCTGCTGGAGGGCCTGCGCGTGGTGCCGGGCCCGGAGACCGCGGCCCACCCCGACGCCCACGCCCTCGTGGAGCACCTGGAGGCCGCCGCCCTCGGGCTTCCGGCCCTCCTCCTGGACGCGGTCGTCCGCGACGCCGGCAGGTTCGTCGCCCACAACCGTTTTTCGGCACCGATCATCGCCGCGGCCCTCGCCGCGGACTCGCAGCCGGCGGACACCGACGAGGCCGCGGCCCGGGCGGGCGTCCTGACCGGCTACTGGTACGAAACCCCCGCCCTGCGGGGAGGGCTGGCCCTGGCGGGGAGCGCCAACGGGTTCGTCGGCTCCTGGCTGTGGTGGTCGGCGAGCTTCACGTACGGCGACCCCGCGGGCGGCATCGGCATCACCACCGACCCGCCGTCGCCCTTCCCGGCCGCCGCCGCACTGCCCGCCTGGGCGGCCCCCCTCCTCGCCGCCGCGGCAACCCCACCGATGGACGGGGCGTAGCACCCGCGCGGCGGAGGTGCGCTCGGCGGCAGCAGGCCGACCGGGGTCGGCGGGGAGACGGCAGGAGCAGAGCCCGGCGGACACGGGTCGGCCGGCACCGGAGCCGCGCCGCCGGCACGCGGTTCGGCGCAAGCCGACCAGCCGGAGACGGACACGCAACGGCGGGGACCAGACCGGCGGAAGCACCACAGCCGTCGCCCAGACGCGACGGCGGGATACGGGCCGGCGGAAGCCGACCGGACGGCGGTGGAATCGTGACCGGGGGTGTCCCCGGCAGTCGATGGTGTCCGGGGCGGGCCGGTCCCTCAAGGGCGCTCCCTCCGGTCGCGTCGCTGCGCGATGGCCCTTGCGGGCCCCCCTTGACCGACCGGCCCGCCCCGGAGGCATTTTTTCTGCCGGGACGCCCCCAGGGGAATGGCCTGGAGGGACCATGAGCCACCAGGCACATCAGGGAGCTTTCTCTCCCGCCCCGCCCGCCGCATCCCGTCCCGCCGGGATCAGCAGATCCGTCGGCGGGGGCCAGTCAGGGCGGTGACCGCACGAAACGACGTCCAGAGCATCGTCCGGGGACAGGAGCGCCCCGGATCACTACGTGCGCACCGTCGGTTCGGCGTCCGGCCGCCAGCGGCCGAGAGCGCCCCGGACGACAAGGTGGCCGCCCTTGACCGGCGGCCAACCGTCGGCTGCAGGGCAGCGGGAAGCGAGCTGGGCCGCTTCGCACCCCACGACACTCGTCGGCAGTCGGCCACCGAGGCTGCCGGAAACACACGCAGTGACCGGGGGCGCTTCGCCGCCCCAGGAGGCGGGGCGAGGCTCGATAAGGAAGGAGGCGTGGGGGCGGCTGGGGCGCTGCGCGACCCCAGGGGCCGCCTCGGGGGACGGCCCCAAGCCGCCAAAGGCGTGCCCGGTAACGGCCTTGGGCACTCCGCATCGCATGACAGTCGTCGGCACACAGCCGCCCTGCCGACGACGCCCGCGCAGCGATCTGCCCCCGCACCTGACAGCCGATGGCCGCCGGGCTGAGGGCACCCCTGTACCAATCTGTTGGGCACCCTCGGCCCGTGACCGTGGTCAGTCGCCGAGCCGAGGGCGCCCCTGCACCGATCCGTCGCGAATGCGTGCTCCTGACGGCCGCCAGCCGCCAAACCGACAGCGCACCCGTAGCGATCCGTCGCGTCGCCCGGCCCGTGACGGCTGCCAGCCGCTGAGCTGAGGGCGCCCTGTGGCAATCTGTTGCGCTCCTGGCCGGTGACGGCCTTCAGCCGCTGGGCCGAGGGCGCCCTTGTAGCGATCCGTCGCGCCTTCCAACCGTTGACGGCGGCCGGTCGCCGAGCCGAGGGTGCCCCTGTAGCGATCTGCCGCGTCTGCCCGCCCCTGACGGCCGACGGCCGCCGAACAGAGCCGGGCCGCGTAGCGATCTGGGGCGCTCCTGTCTCCGGATGATGCTCTGAGCATCGTTTCGCGACGTCACAGACCTTCCGGGCCTTCGCCGCCGGGGCTGCTGATGCCGGGGGACAGGACACGGCCGCCGGAGCGGGAGGGCAAGGGCTCTGACGAACCCCGATGGTCTTCGTCCCCCCTGGCCGTTCCCCTGGGGGCGTCCCGGCAGAAAAAATGCCTCCGGGGCGGGTCGGTCTGTCAAGGGTGGCCCGCAAGGGCCATCGCGCAGCGACGCGACGACGAAGGAGGAGCGCCCTTGAGAGACCGGCCCGCCCCGGACACCATCAACTGCCCGGGACACCCCCAGCACCACCCCTGATGCCGGCTGATCGGCCACCGC
>NZ_RPSE01000270.1:0-8715 GCF_003949955.1 Streptomyces sp. WAC05292 | reverse complement strand
CCGTCGGCCCCTCGGGCACCGAGCGCAGGCAGCGTGAAAGGGACGCTGTGATAGCCACGGTGGTGTTGGCTCAGGGAGCTGCCGAGGGCTACGTGAACTGGGTCTTCCTTCAAGCCGGTGTCCCGGCCCGGCTCCGCACCGGCTCAGAGCTCCCCGAGGTAGGCCGGGGCGGCGATCCCGGGGGCCAGGTCGGCGGCCGGGACGGGTACCCCGTACGCGGGTGCGACCGGGACCACCCCCGACCAGTACGGCAGGCCCAGGTCCTCGGGGTCGTCGTTCGGGCCGCCGGTCCGCACCTTCGCCGACACCTCCGCCAGGTCCAGGCGGATCACCGCCGTCGCCGCGAGCTCCTTCGCGGAAGCGGGCCGGGAGTCCGCCGACCGGCCCGGCACCACCTGGTCGACCAGGGCGTCGAGGGCCCTGCGGCGCTCGTCCTCGTCGGTCACCTGGCGGGCGGTGCCGTGCACCACCACCGAGCGGTAGTTCAGCGAGTGGTGGAACGCGGAGCGCGCCAGGACCAGGCCGTCGACGTGGGTGACGGTGACGCACACGGGCAGGCCGGGGTCGGTGCGGCCGGCCGCGAGCAGCGGCCGGGAGCCCGTCGAGCCGTGGACGTAGAGGGTCTCGCCGATGCGCCCGTACAGCGTCGGCAGGACGACCGGGGCGCCGTCCCGGACGAAGCCGAGGTGGCAGACGTACCCCTCGTCGAGGATGGCGTGGACGGTCTCGCGGTCGTAGCGAGCCCGTTCGCGCGAGCGGCTCGGGACGGTCCGGTCGGTGGGCTCGTAGGAGGCCCCGGCCGGTGCCGGCGTCTCGGTCGTGGCGGTCATGGCGCACCCCATTGCACTAGTGCATAATTGTGTTTGTGCTAGGAGAATATCGGATCAGTGGGCGGCGCGCATCGGAGATCGCCGCCGCCGTCGAGGACGGCGTCGCCTCCGGCGCCCTCGCGCCCGGCACCCTGCTGCCCGCGATGCGCGAACTCGCGGGGGAGCTCGGCGTCAACCCGAACACCGTCGCCGCCGCCTACCGCACCCTGCGCGAGCGCGGGGTCATCGAGACGGACGGCCGCCGCGGCAGCAGGGTCCGCGGGCGTCCCGCCACCGCCCCCCGCGACCAGCCGCCGCTGCCGCCGGGGGTGCGCGACACCGCCTCCGGCAATCCGGACGTCCGGCTCCTGCCGCCGCTCGACGCGGCGCTCGCCGCCGCGGCCGCCCGCCAGGCGCGGCGGCCGACGCTGTACGGGGACGACCCGGTCCTGCCCGAACTCGCCCGGGCGGCCCGGGGCGCGCTCGACGCCGAGGGCGTCGCGGCGGGCCCGGTCGCCGCGACCTCGGGTGCGCTCGACGGGATCGAGCGCGTACTGGCCGCCCACCTGCGGCCCGGCGACGCCGTGGCGGTGGAGGACCCCGGATGGGGCAGCCTCCTCGACCTGGTCGCGGCGCTCGGGCTGCGCGTCCTGCCCGTACCGGTCGACGACGACGGCCCGTCGGCCGCCGCCGTCGACGAGGCGCTCCGGCTCGGGGCGCGGGCGCTGGTCGTCACGGCCAGGGCGCAGAACCCGACCGGCGCGGTCGTCGCCGCCGGGCGCGCGGCGGAGCTGCGGGCCGTCCTGGCGGCACACCCCGGCGTGCTCGTCATCGAGGACGACCACGGGCACGGCATCACCGACGCGCCCCTGCACCCGCTCGGCGGGGTGACGGCCCACTGGGCCCTCGTCCGCTCCACCGCGAAGGCGTACGGGCCGGACCTGCGGCTGGCCGTGCTCACCGGTGACGCGGTGACCCTGGACCGGGTCCGCGGCCGGCAGCGGCTGGGGCCGGGCTGGGTGAGCCGGCTGCTCCAGTGCGCGGTCGTCGAGCTGTGGGACGCCGGGGCGGTGGACCCGGTACGGGTCGCCCGCTCGTACGCGGAGCGGCGGGACGCGCTGATCGCGGCCCTCGCCGGGCGGGGGGTGCGGGCCCACGGGCGCAGCGGGCTGAACGTCTGGGTGCCGGTCGCCGACGAGGCGGGGGCGGTCGCGCGGATGCTCGCGGCCGGCTGGGCCGTGGCGCCGGGCAGCCGCTTCCGGGTGCGGTCGGGGCCGGGCGTACGGGTGACGGTGTCGGGGCTGGAGCCGGCGGAGGCCCCCGTACTGGCCGACGCGCTGGCCGCTGCGGTCCGGCCGGCCGCGGGAGGCCGGACCGTCTGACGGGGCAGGCGGCCCGCCGCCGGGGCCGGTGCCGCGGCGCGGACCCCAGGCCGTCTCTTCCGGATCTTGTCTGGTGGCAAGTCCCGAAAGAGGCGGCCTAGCGGCGGCGGGCCTGGGTGAGCGCCGCGCCCACCAGGACGATCGCCGCGCCCACCGGGGTGTTCCAGTGCAGGCTCTCGCCCAGCAGGGCGACGCCCGCCGCGGTCGCGATGACCGGGATGAAGTAGGTGACCATCTGGGCCGTCGTCGGCCCGACCTCCGCGACCAGGCCGTACTGCATCTGGAGCGCCATGCCCGTGCCGAGCGCGCCCAGGGCGATGACCGACAGCGTCGGCCACAGCGGGAACGCGGCGGGGGCGGTGGTGAACACGGCGCTCACCAGCAGCAGCTGCGCCGTGGAGAGCAGCAGCTGGCCGCCGGTCAGTGCGACCGGGGAGCCGGGGACCGACGCGAGGGTGCGGCGGACGTAGATCCAGCCGATCGGGTAGCACAGCGAGGCGAGCAGCGCGAGCGCGGTGCCCTTGGCATCGACGCCCGCGAAGCCCTGCCACGCCCCGAGGACGGTCAGCACCCCGAGGAAGCCGAGGCCGAGGCCGGCGACGCGGCGGCGGGTCGGCCGGTCCTCCGAGAGCGCGACCAGCGACAGGGCCATGCCCCACAGCGGGGAGGTGGCGTTGCAGATCCCCGCCAGGCTGGAGGGGATGGTCAGCTCGGCGTACGAGAACAGCGAGAACGGGGCGGTGTTGAGCAGCAGGGCCGCGACCGTCAGGTGCATCCAGGTGCGGCGGCCCCGCGGCAGCGGCTCGCGGCGCAGGAGCAGCACCGCCACCAGCGCGAGGGCGCCGAAGAAGACCCGGCCGAGCGCGACGTGGAACGGGGCGTACGCCTCGGTGCCCACCTTGATCAGCAGGAAGCTGAAGCCCCAGACGACGGAGAGGAGCGCGAAGCGCAGCCGCCAGTCCACGCGGCTCGTGGTGAGTGGGGCGGGGGAGGCGCCGGTGGTGGGCGAGGTGGCGGTGCGGGGCGTGGCGGGTGCGCTCATGACAGGTACTCTGCTGCGCTCAACTACGTAGCACAAGCAAGATTTTTTGCGGGCGACGGCGTAGCATCGCTTACATGTTGAACCTGGAGCGCCTGCGCACCCTGGACGCCCTCGCCCGCCACGGCTCGGTCAGCGGCGCGGCCGACGGACTCCACGTCACCACCTCCGCCGTCTCCCAGCAGATGGCCAAGCTGGAGCGCGAGGTCGGCCAGCCGCTGCTGGCCAGGAACGGCCGCGGCGTCCGGCTCACCGACGCCGGGCGGCTGCTCGCCGAGCACGCGGCCCGGATCATCTCCCAGGTCGAGCTGGCCCAGGCCGACATCGAGGCCCGCCGCGGCTGCGCCGTCGGCGAGCTGCGGATCGGCGCCTTCCCCACCGGCATGCGCGGCCTGCTGCCGCGGGCCCTGACCGAGCTGCGCACCCGCCACCCCGAGTTGCGGCCGCGGGTACGGGAGCAGGAGCCGGCGGAGGGCATGGCCGCCGTCGTCCGCGGCGACCTCGACCTCGCCCTGGCCATCGACTGGCACAACAAGCGGATGCCGGTGCCGGGCGAGCTCACCAGGGAGCACCTCCTCGACGACCTCTGCGACATCGCGGTCCCGGCCGGGCACCCCCTGGCCGGCCGCGCGCACATCTCGCTGGGGGAGGTCGCCGAAGAGGAGTGGATCTCCTGGAAGGAGGGCCAGTTCTGCCACGAGTGGCTCGTCTACACGCTGCGCGGCATCGGCGTCGAGCCGCGGATCCGGCACATCGCCGAGGAGCACCACACCCAGCTCGCCTTCGTCGAGGCCGGCCTCGGGGTGTGCGTGACCCCGCGCCTCGGCCGCGGCCCGGTTCCGGCCGGTGTGCGGCTGCTGCCGGTCGGCGAGGCGGTCCGCCGCCACGTGTACGCGGTCTGGCGGGCCGATGCCGACCGGAGGCCCTCCATCCGGGCCGCCCTGGAGGCCCTGCGGATCGCCGCCGGGGCCGGGGAGGGGGTCCCCCGGGCGCGGTGAGCCGGCCCGCGCCGGGCCTCACAGCTTGCGGAAGTCCCAGGAGACGGCCGACTCAGGGGTGAGGCGGATCCAGGCGTGGCGGCCGTCGTGCGGCATCTGCGCCACGCCGAAGTTCTTCACGGGGAAGATCCGCTCCACCTCCTCCAGCTCCGGGCAGGGCGCCCCCGTGCGCGGGGCCTCGCCGACGAACTCCGCCCGGCCGGACAGCTCGATGCCGCGCAGCTCCCCGTACTCCTCGCCCGTGTCCACCACGGCCGACAGCCGGGGGTCCGCTCGCAGGTCCGCCCAGCGG
The DNA here is from genome assembly GCF_003949955.1 of Streptomyces sp. WAC05292. Classification (NCBI taxonomy): domain Bacteria; kingdom Bacillati; phylum Actinomycetota; class Actinomycetes; order Kitasatosporales; family Streptomycetaceae; genus Streptomyces; species Streptomyces sp. WAC05292. Next base: position 4,195 of record NZ_RPSE01000270.1, on the reverse strand, counting down.
CGGCTGCGGGTGAGCGAGTACAGCCACAGCGAGGTGCCGTCCCAGGCGAACCACAGCGCCCCGACGTGGGGCCGGCCGCCCGGGGAGACGGTCGCGACCCGGCAGGTCCGCTGCTCGCGCAGGAAGGCGTCCGCCTCCTCGGCGGTCATCATGATGCGGCGTCCGCGCCGCTGCGCACCGAAGGCTCCGGCCAACTGACCCACCCCTTCACATCTGACTGTGTGTCAGGAATCATGGGGTCTCGCCGTCCGCCGCGCCAGGGGGAGCCATGCCGCAATCCGGTCGCCGCCCAGCCGATCGCCCCGACCCCGGGGGCCCCGCCGCCACGGCGCTCCTCACCGTCGAATGCCAGCGCGGGGTCGTGGGCGAGGACGGCGCCCTGCCCGAGCTGGCCCGCGAGGCCCGCGACTCGGGCATGCTGGCGCGGGTGGCCGCGCTGGTCGACGCCGCGCACGGGGCCGGCGTGCAGGTGCTGCACGCGGTCGCCGAACGCCGCCCGGACGGACGCGGCGCCGGCGGCAACGCCCGGCTCTTCCGCGCCGCCGCGCGGCTTCCGGTCCGGCAGCTGGCGGGCAGCCCGGCCGTCGAGGTCGCGCCGCCCATCCGGGTCGCCGAGGAAGACCTGGTCGTACGGCGGCTGCACGGGCTGTCGCCGCTCGCCGGCACCGGGGTGGACGCGCTGCTGCGCAACCTCGGCGTCCGCACCCTCGTCGTCGCCGGCGTCTCCGCGAACATCGCGATACCGAACACCGTCTTCGACGCCGTCAACCTCGGCTACGAGGTCGTCGTCCCCGCCGACGCCGTCGCCGGGGTGCCCGCCGCCTACACCGCCGAGGTGCTGCGCCACTCCCTCGCCCTGGTCGCCACCCTCACCACCACCGGCGCGCTGACCGCCCGCTGGGCCGCCGAAGGCGCCGCGGCCGCCTCCGGGCCGCACTGACGCTCAGGGGAGCGCGGGCCCGGACGCGTCGCCGGCCGGGCCGCCGTCCGCCTCCGCCACCCGGTCGGCGAGCACCATCGCCACGTCGTCGGAGAGCGGGCCGCCGGTGTGGCGGACCAGCTCCCGCCGCAGCCCCTCCAGGAACTCCCGGCCGCCGCAGCCGCCCAGCCGCTCCATCGCCTCCGGCAGCGGGAAGAAGGCCCGGTCGCCGTCGCGCGCCTCGATCACGCCGTCGGTGTGCAGCAGCAGCCGGTCGCCGGGCGCGAAGGGGTGGGACTCCGTCAGGCCCGGCGGACCGGCGATGAACTCCTCCAGGCCCAGCGGAGGCATGGCGGAGGCGGGCAGCAGCGGCCGCGCCCTGCCCTCGTGCAGCAGCATCGGCGGCGGATGCCCGCGGTTGACGACCTCCACGACGGGCCCGTCCCCGACCTGCGCCACCAGCACCGTGACGAAGCCCTCCAGCAGGCCGTGCTCGTCGGTCGCGCCCGCCGCGACGGCGTCGCGGCGCAGCGCCGCCCCGCAGTGCACCACGACCTCCACCAGGTCCTCCTCGTAGTGCGCCGCCTCCCGGAACGCACCCAGGACCACCGCGGCCGCCCGGACGGCGGGCAGGCCCTTGCCGCGGACGTCGCCGACGATCATCCGGACGCCGAACCGGGTCTGCACGGCCTCGTACAGGTCGCCGCCGATCTGCGCCCCCGTCTCCGCCGCCAGGTACATGCTGGCCGCCCGCACCGGCCCCAGCCGCTCCGGCACCGGCCGCAGCAGCACCTCCTGCGCCGCCGCCGCGATCCGCCGGACCTGGTTCAGCTCGCTCTCCCGGCGGACGCGCACGGTGTTGCTCGTCGTCACGCTGGCGACGGACACGAGGAACAGCGCGAGGAAGTTGGCGTAGACCTGCCCGCTGCCCCACGCCTGGTTGTACGTGGCCGTCGTGATGCTCACCGCGACCGCCAGCCCGGCCGCCGCCATGGTGCCCTTCGGCCCCATCGTCACCGCCGCCAGCGCCGGCGTCGCGCACAGCACGGGACCGGTGTACAGGAAGTGCAGGGGCGTGAGCTCTATGATGAGCACCACCAGGGCGAGCGCGAACGGAACGCATTCCGCGAGCACGAACAGGACCTGGTGATGACCGCCGGCCCCCGGTCGAGGGGCCAAGTGCACGGGCGCCCGCATGGATACAGCCTGCGCCTCCCGGCCCCGCCGCTGCCACTCGTCGCGGGCCGCCACCCCGCTCCCCGGACGACCCGGTGGGAGGCTGAGCACCATGAGCACCGGCCAGGCCGACGGCCCCCTCCCGCCTCGGCCCCTGCCCGACCCGGCGGCGGACGACCCGCCCGGCCACGGCCCCCTGCTCTCCCGGGCCGCATTCGACGAGCTCTTCGACACCGTCCGCACCTGGGGGCGCTGGACCCCCGCCGGCCGCGGCGCGTGGAACCGCGTCACCCCCGACCACGTGCGGCGGGCCGCCGCGCTGGTCCGGTCCGGGCGGACCGTCCCCCTCGGTCTGCCCTGGGACACCCGGCCCGGCCCCGACAACGGCCGCCCGGCCCTCCACCACATGACCGACCTCGGCGACGTCGAGCCCGCCGAGCCCGCCACGCACAAGGACTTCCTCGCCGCCGACTACCACGGCAAGGCGGTCACCCACCTCGACGCCCTCTCCCACGTCGCCTACCGGGGAGAGCTCTACGGCGGAACGCCCGCCCGCGACGCGGTCGGCGCCGCCGGCGCTCGCTTCGGCACGGTCGCGGACCTCGGCGCCCTCTTCACCAGGGGCGTGCTGCTCGACCTCCCCGCAGCCCTCGGTGTGCACTGGCTCGAACCGGGCCACACCCTCCATGCCCGCGACCTCCTCGACGCGGAGCGGGCACTGGGCGCCACCCTCGACGAGGGGTGCGCCCTCCTGCTGCGGACCGGCCGCTTCCGGCGCCGCGGCGAGGCCGGCCCGTGGGACTCCGGCGCGGCCAGCGCCGGCCTCCACCCGGACGCCGTGCCGCTGCTCGCCGAGCGCGGCATCAGCCTGCTCGGCGCCGACGGGGACAGCGACGTCCGCCCCTCCCCGGTCGCCGGCGTCCACTCGCCCGTGCACGCCCTGGCCGTCGCCGCGATGGGGGTCCCGCTGCTCGACAACCTCGACCTGGAGCAGCTCTCCACGGCCTGCGCCGAGGCGCAGCGGTACGAGTTCGCGCTGGTCGTGGCGCCGCTGATGGTGCCCGGAGGCACGGGGTCGCCGGTCTGCCCGGTGGCCGTCCTCTGACGGCCACCGACACGGCACGACCGGACAAAAGGGAGATATTCTGGCCAACTAGCGGGTGTCCGTTCTCGCCGCACCGGTCCGAGGAAGTGGTGCAGATGGGGGTCGCGGGAGAGCCGATCAGCCCCGTACGCTCCCGTGAGCGCTTCCTTCTGGGCGAGCCGGTCGAGGCGGGCGTACGGAGCCCGATCCTGCACTCCTGGGAGCGCTGCCGGCTCCTCGGACTCTCCCCGGACCAGACCGAGCTCCCGTACCGCGACGACTTCGACCCCGACAGCCGGCTCGTCCGCGCCGCCGGGCCCGTCCTCGACCGGCTCGCCGCCCGCTTCGCCGGCAGCCGGATGAACGTCTCCCTCGCCGACGCGGGCGGGACCGTCCTCCAGCGCCGCTTCGGCGAACCCGAGCTCGCCCGCAGCCTTCCGCCCATCCAGACCGTGCCCGGCTTCGTCTTCGCCGAGCGCTTCGCGGGCACCAACGGCATCGGCCTCGCCCTCGCCGAGCGCCGCCTGGTCCAGGTCTACGGCGCCGAGCACTTCGCGGAGCGCTCCCAGTCGAACGCATGCTGCGCCGTCCCCGTCCGCAACCAGCTCAACGGGCTCGTCGAGGGCGTCCTCTGCTTCGGCTACCCGCGCGGCGACGAGGATCCGGCGCTGACCGCCCTGATCCGGCTCGCGGCCGGGTCCATCGAGCGCCGGCTCTTGGAGCAGACCTCGCAGCGGGAGCGCGCCCTGCTCCGGAGCTACCTCGACGCGCGGGCGCGCGCCGGCGCGGACGGGCGGCCGGCCGGAGCCGACGGAGCCCTAACCGTCCCCCACCCGGCGTCCGACCCCTCGGGCGCCCTGCTGGACCCGCGCGACGAGTCCGTCCTCAAGGACCGGGCCCGGGCCTGCTGGCGGGACGCCGAGGCCGTGTTCGCGGGGCTCGGGTCGCCGGAACTGGCCGAGGTGCGGGCCCTGCTGGCGTCGGAGATCGCTGCCTGACCCCACGGCCGGGGCCGG